>CAYOLB010000352.1:0-4875 GCA_964404675.1 uncultured Atribacterota bacterium
TTCTGTGAGGGTTGCGGCACTTGTGTCGAAGCCTGCCCTAATGGTGCCTTATCTATCAGGAATGGCAAGGCCTATGTAGATCATAATTTATGTATTACTTGTGGTTACTGTGTACCACACTGTCCTATCTTTGCTCTTAGGATTGTCTAGTTAGAAGGTAGTTATTAATTTACAATTTTTAGGGTATTACTAGGTTAAGTTTTTTAGGTAAGATTTTTATTTGATATTTTTTTTGTGGTATAAGTATTTCGCCTGCAACCTGAGCAGTGATAGGTTCATAAGCTTCTATCAAAATGTTTTTACCGCGAAAAAAACTTACTTCTGGTACATCTTTGTGAGTGCCTTTTATTGCTTTTGGTAAAAGCCGTAGGCAGCGTCCTCTAGCCATTTTTTGAATAATCCAAATATCCAGTAACCCATCATCTATTCTTGCATCAGGGGCAATATTAAATTTACCCCCTTCTACTCTTCCATTGGCTATGGCTAAAAATAAAATATCTTCTTCGATAACTTGATCGTCAATAGTAATCTTTAACTGAAAAGAAGGGATAGGAGATAATAATTTTTTAATTGCAGCAAAAACATAAACATAAGCACTCAATGATTTCCAGTTAGAATGATTTGTTTTTATCTGGTTCGCTAATGCTGTTATTTCAGCATCAAAACCTATGCCGCAGACATTTGCAAAATATGTTTGCTGATTAATTAAAGCTAAATCTATTGTTTTTGTCTTGCCTTCTTTTATTACCTGGCAAGCCTGGTAGATATCTTTAGGTATGGAAGTGCTTTTGATAAAGTCATTTCCCCAGCCCGCAGGAATTATCCCCAGAGAAGGTTGATTGTTAGATGTCAGGATTCCGTTAATGATTTCATTAATAGTTCCATCACCACCAACAGAGACAATAACCTCAGCTCCGTTATCAGCTGCCTGGAGTGCCAGACTAGTTGCCCCACCGGGGCAAGTAGTCTGGCTGATATGATAAGAAAGGCCTATTTTATTAAAAATTTTTAAAATCTTTGGTAGTAGTTTTCTTGCTTTTCCTCCGCCAGCGGTTTGGTTAATAATTAGTTCAGTCTTCAATACTGCTTATCCTTTTTTTATGACAATTTAAATATTTCTACTTATTCAAACATAAGAATTATACCAACTATTTAGCAATTATCAAACATTTTTACCTTCTATGAGTTGATTGTAAGATTCAGGCTGTCGACCAAGAATCGCATTAGTATAAGGAACGATTGTTTTATCATTGGCCAAGCCAATTGAGATTTTAGACATGCTTGCCATTTCTCTATTTTTAAGACAACCTGCGATCATCTGCCCAGATGGAGAAGCGATTATACTATGCCCCTTATTAGCACCTTCAATAGAGTTTGGACAGATGATAAAAATTTTATTTTCAGCACTTCTTGTTTGAGATATTTTTAATTGTTCATCATGGGAAAACTGGCATGGCCAAATAATTATCTGCGCACCTTTTAAGGTTAATATCCTGGCAATTTCAGGATAAAAGCCCTCATAATCCAGCATCATACCGATTCTACCATGATTTGTTTCATAAACTTCATAGTCATCTTCACTAGCATCTATTTTATCTTTTTCATCGAATTGAAGATGAGTTTTTCTATATTTACCAATGATTTTCCCTGATTCAAGAAGGAAAATGGTCTTATATCCTTTATTATCCCAATGTTCGTTTAAGACAATCGTGCACAGAACTTTTTTACCTTTCGTTAGGGTTTTCAGTGAATCTAAAACAAGGTCATTTTGATTTTCAGCGATCATACTATTTTGAGAAAAAGAGAATATATTTACTTTCTGGGTTTCAAGAAGTTGAAAGAAATATTTGATTTTTTGTAAATAGCTATTTATATTCATAGTCTCTTTGGTTTGAATAACGGCTGCAAAGAGAGGTTGTTGAATATGACTAGTCTTGTGTTTTTCTTTAGTATGGTTAACTAATTCAGACAAAGGCATAGTAAGTGCTTTGTACCTATCAGGTTTCCTATTTTTGAAAACATTTATAGTATTTGTTATTTCTTTATTATGGGACTTACTAAGATCTATATCTTTGGTTAAGATTTCTTCCCGGTCAGAAGAAGCCATTGCTATAGTTTCTCCTTCCGGAGAAAAGAAGGAACTCCTGCCGCAATACTGAATGGATTTTTCTTCAATCCCTACTTTGTTGACCGCAACAATCCACACCCTATTTTCTAATGCTCGGGTAGGTAGCATATAATCAATCTGGGGATTAGACCATAGTTTTTTTTCCAGGCCATTGGTAACTAGATTGGTAAGATCCAGCAATAATTCTGCTCCTTGTAATGCCAAGCAACGTACTATTTCCGGTAAGCGGCCGTCTGCACAAATAAATATACCAATCTTGCCAATTTTGGTATTAAAAACTGGATATTGGTTATCACTCTGAAACCAGATATTATCAAAATGCCATAGAAATGACTTTCTTGTACGACCTATTTCTAAACCTTTATCATCTATTAAAAAAGCAGAATTATATAAAATATTTTTTTCTTTAATATATTCAGGAAGTCCAATAGCAATAAATGTCTGGAATCTTTTGGCATATTCACTAATCTCTGACAGGAATTGTTCGGTTATAGCTGAAAGTGTTTGATAATTATCAATTATCCGGGAAGATAAAAAATAACAGGGATAGGCACATTCTGGAAGGATAATCAAGTCTGGTTTTGACTTTGCAGCCTGTTCAATTAATCTTAATATTTTTTCCTTATTTTCTGTTTGTTTTACATATGGCATAGCTTCTAATTGAATGCAGGCAATACGAATAGTCTTATTTTTCATAATATTTCCCCTATTTATAATTAGATTGGAAGAATCAGACTACAGAATTAAATTGGTTAATTTGTAAATATATTATAATAGAATTACCAGTGATAGCAAAATGTTTTAATAGCTTATTTGCTTCGTATTATCAACTATTGTTTCAAAACTAGTGAAAAAATGATAAGATAAATAAAAATTACAGGATTAAATTTATGGATTTATTTCATGGACAGGATAAGAAAAAAGAAAAAGCAGCTCCCCTGGCAGACAGAATGCGTCCCAAAAACTTGAGGGGATTTGTTGGGCAGGAAAAGATAATTGGTATAGGAAAACCACTAAGGGTGTCTATTGAAAAAGACCGATTACAATCGATTATACTTTGGGGACCGCCAGGTTCCGGAAAAACTACTCTGGCAATGATTATTGCCCAGATGACAAAAAGTCGTTTTATACAATTCAGTGCTGTAACTTCAGGTATTCCTGATTTAAAAAGGATAGTTAAAGATATACATCAACGCTGGACTTACAACCAGCAAAAAACCATACTATTTGTAGATGAGATTCATAGATTTAACAAAACACAACAAAATGCTTTTCTTCCTTATGTGGAGGATGGAAGTATAATTTTGATTGGTGCAACTACCGAAAATCCGTCTTTTGAGGTTATATCACCCTTATTGTCTCGTTCTCATGTTTATGTGTTAGAACCTTTATCTGAGGAGAATCTTTTTAATATTATAAAAAAGGCTCTGCTAGATAAAAAAGACGGACTTGGGAATTTACCCTTAGATATTGATGATGAAGTAATTCATCTTATTATTCAACTCGCATATGGAGATGCCCGAATTGCTCTAAACATACTTGAGTTTGCTGCAACGGTAAATTCTCCAAATGGTGAAGGGAAAATTAAAATAGATAAAAAACTGGTACAGGAAATTGTCCAGAAGAGCAGCCTTCGTTATGATAAAACTGGGGAAGAACACTACAATATTATTTCTGCTTTGCATAAAAGCATGCGTGATTCTGATCCGGATGCGGCCCTATATTGGGTTACTCGCATGATAGAGGCTGGAGAAAACCCCCTTTATATTGCCCGGAGGCTTATCAGGTTTGCCTCCGAAGATGTAGGTAATGCTGACCCCTCTGCTTTATCTGTTGCTGTTTCAGCAATGCAGGCAGTTCATTTTTTAGGTATGCCGGAAGGAGACTTGGCTCTAATTCAGGCTGCAACATATCTGGCTAATGCCCCAAAGAGCAATGCTTTGTATAAGGGCAGGCAAATGGTTGGCAAAGATATTAAAACATATGGTCATTTACCGGTGCCAATGGTGATCCGTAATGCCCCTACCAGGATGATGAAAGATATGAATTATGGCAAGGGGTATCAGTATGCTCATAATTATCAGGATGCTTTAGTTCAGCAGCAACACCTCCCGGATAAATTAAAAGATAGAAGATATTATTACCCGACTGAACGAGGTTTTGAGAAAGAGATTAAAAGAAGAATGGAATTAAGAATAGATAGATTAACAAATAAAAATAAAAAGTAACTTACTTAATACATAAAGTAAATCATATTTAGTTTGATATTGCTTAGAAAGGTACAACAGTAATATTATTTAACCATGAAAAAGAATAAGAAAAACATCTGTCAATTTTTAACATGAACTTTAGAGTAGGAAGTTGTATTACTTAAAAATATTATAGTTAAATAAATTTGAAAGAAAAAAGGACAAAAAAGTTTTTAGAGTGAGAGTAAGATGAACCAGAGAAAACTAAGAGTAGGAATATTATTTGGGGGCAAATCAGGTGAACATGAAGTTTCATTTTGTTCTGCTTCCTCAGTTATAGAGGCAATAGATAGAAAAAAGTATGAAGTTGTACCGATAGGAATAACCAAAGAGGGCTGTTGGCTATCACCGCAGGAAAGTACTATTGCTTTGCAAACTGGTAAAATCGAAGGAAATAGCAGAATTGCCTGGAAAGGTAGTTTAGATAATAACCAATTGATAGTGATAACAAGAGGGGAAAATAACATTGAGTACGTTCCCTTGAAAAGATTGGATGTT
>CAYOLB010000353.1:0-7178 GCA_964404675.1 uncultured Atribacterota bacterium
CCTTTATCTTTAGCCATTTGGGCAACTAATTGTGAATGAGAAAGGAATGGCAGGACAGAGATAGCAACAGGGAAATCCATATTTAAAATTCTTTCAGCAATCTCTTTTTGATATCCTAAATCATCAATAATTATTGCAACCTTGGGTTTATCAATCAAATCCTTTTTTCTATTTTCAATAAACTTATGAAATAATTGCTGGTCATCTTCTTGTTCTTCATAGATCTCAAATAAAAAAGGAACTTCTTTATCTTGAATATCTTCTTCGGGTATATTTGTATCCTCGGAAATAACTCCTGGTCCAAGTGGCTTTCCATTTACCCTATTATTACTATCTAAATGTATAAATACGCCCAATAATAATAAGAGAATTGCTGATAGCAATATTGAAAAAGTGTAATTCCATAGTTTTTTATTCATCTTTTTCTCTCATCTAATTTTTGCTTATGCTATCACCCTTTAACAATATATCAATTGCAGCCTCAAGCTGATTATCAATTTCGGTATCTTCTTCAATAGGTATAATAACATCCGGTTCTATACCAATATTATTAATAACCCTGTTATTAGGAGTATAATATTCAGAAGTAGAAACGGTAACAGCAGAACCATCAGACAAGGTATATATCTGTTGAACCAGGCCTTTCCCAAAGGTCTTTTCTCCAAGTACTGTTCCTCTTTCTAAATCCTGTATGGCACCTGCCACAATTTCGGAAGCACTGGCACTTCCAATGTTAACCAAAAATACCAATGGCCAATCAGGATATTGATTGCTATAAGTTTCATAAGATTTTATTACATTATTTCTGCTATTTATCTTGACAATTTCTCCTTCCTTAATAAACTGACTCGCTACATCTATTGCTGACTCTAAAAGTCCACCAGGGTTATTTCTTAAATCGACAATAATTCCTTCTAATTGAATTTCTTCAAATTTATCCAAGGCTTCTTTTAATTCATCACCAGTATTAGCATTAAAGGTTGCAATCCGAATATAACCTATACTATCATCTTCTATTAACTTTTCTTTAACAGCGTCCACTGTAATTGTATCTCTAATAATCACTATTTCTAATAATTCTTCTGAACTTTCCCTTTCGATAGTAAGAATTACTTTAGTCCCTTTTTCTCCACGTAAAACATTAACAGCATCATCCAGAGACATATCCTCTGTTGGTTCTCCGTCAATTTCAAGAATATTATCTCCAGGTTGCATTCCTGCCTGGTATGCAGGGGTATCCTCAATTGGAGAAATAACAGTTAATTGCTCATCAACAATAGCAATAGTAATACCAAGTCCATCAAAATGTCCTATAAAGAGGTTCTCTTGCTCTCGTTGAAAAGTCATTGGATCCAAATAGCGTGAGTAAGGATCATCCAGTTCAGACAACATTCCCTCGATAGCTCCTTGCACCAATTTTTTAATATCAACATCCTTCTCAATATATTCACTTCTAATAATACTGATTGCTTCAAAAAATGGCTCTAAATCATTAAAAAGACTATCGGATTGACTTTCAACACTTTTATTGGATATAGGAACAACTACAAAAAATCCTACTAGAATTGCTATTACAGTTGTATAAGCAAATATTTTAAAATATTTTTTCATATCATTTAACCACCTAATTCCTATGCATTTATTATGTTAAGAAAATTTTCCTGTTTTTTTATAATTAATTATTTTTTATAGCCAATCAAAAGGATTAACTGGCTTTCCTTCAACCCTAACTTCAAAATGTAATCTCGGAGAGGGTGCTCCACCGCTGCTTCCAATCTGTGCAATTATTTGTCCTTTTGTTATTTGGTCATTCGCCTTGACAAGTACTTCAGAAAGATGGGCGTATAAAGTAACTACATTACCACCATGATCTAAAATTACAATATTTCCATAACCCTTTACATTCCCGATATAAATAACAGTACCGAAAGAAGCTGCCCTTACAGGTTCTCCCAGGGGAGCACTGATATCTATACCGGAATTAAAAACATATGCATTTAAATCTTCCTCTTTTTGCTGTCCATAATTAGAAATGATAGAACCCTTAATAGGCAGCTGAAAAATTCCCTTTCTCGGCTGTAATGTCTGTTCTTTTCTTTCTTTTGTTTCTCCAATTTGTTGTTGGTTTGCCTGCTGTTGTGCCTGTTTCGCCTTCTCTTTTTCTCGATAAGCTATCTCAATAATCTCTTTAATCTGGGCTGAAGATTTTTCCAATTCTTCTAATTTTGCCAGCTTGTTTTTCTTATCTTGCTCAATCTTGTCAATATATTTGTTTTTGGCTTCTATTGATATCTCTATATTTTCTTTTTCTTTTTCGATCTCCTGCTCAAGCAGCTTGCTGATATCTTTTTTATTCTGCAAGCTATCTCTTTGTTTCTTTACAAATTCAACTTGCTCTGAAACCTGATTAACAATTTCAGCATCATCTTCTAATATACATTCCAAATAGCGGCATCTATTTAAAAATTGTGAAAAATCTTTACTTTCTAATAAAACAGACAGATAAGTTATATTATTATATTTATAAAACTTTTTCAATCTATTCTTTAAAATAATCAATTGTAACTCCATTTTGTTTTGTTCAATTTTTAATTCTTCTTCCAATTTTTCAATCTCTTGTAATGTTTTCTGATAATTATTTTTAGCTGTCTTCAAGTCTTTCTCTGCTTCGTTAAGCAATGACTGAATTTTTTCTAAAGATTTTTGATAATTGGTCTCTTCTTGTTTTAATGCTTCTAATTCTTGTTGAATAGATTTTTTCCTTTGCTCTATTTGTTTTAATCTTTCCTCTTCCTTCTCAATACTAATATCTGTATCAGTAGCTTTGCCCCCTGTTACGCAACAGAGTAAAATAATAAAAACAAATAACATCATAGTTATAAAGAATGAGTAATTTATTTCTTTTTTTCTTATATTACTTTTTTTATAATTCTTCATATCTTATTTTCCTCAAGGAAATCATACTTCCAAAAATCCCAATAAAAAGACCTAATGAAATTATTATTACCGTCATTCTTATTAAAATTATATTATTAGGGGAAATACTTATAAAAGGTAAAATCATTCCCAGTTGATTAGTATAATAATAATACCCTCTAACAAGTACTATTGCTGCTATTATTGATGAAATTAAACCTTTCAAAAATCCTTCTATAATAAAAGGCCAGCGGATAAACCAACTGGTAGCTCCCACTAAAGACATTATTTCTATCTCCTGCTGTCTGGAATGAACACTTATTTTAATTACGCTAACCATAATTAGTATAGCAATAAAAATTAATATAGATATAATTGCTATTCCTGTTTTACGAACAAAATCAAAAACCAGTAATAAATTTCTAGTAAGTTGCCCACCATAATTTACTTCCTCAACATCATTATATTGCTCTAACTGAAAAGCTATTTCTTCCAAATACTGGGGCTCGTTAACTATAATTTCGATAGAGGCTGGTAAGGGATTTTCTTGAATACCAGCTAGTATTTCCTCATGTTCAGATAAATCCTCTTTTAGATTTTGAAAAGCCTCTTCTTTTGAGATATAACGGATTTCTTGTACTCCTTGCAATTCACTGGCATCTTGAACAATCATGTTAATTTCTTCTTCTGATAGACCATCTTTCAAATATGCAATTGCAAGTAATTGAGATTCCATATTGTTTAGAAAAACACTAATATTAAAAGATATAAGTAAGAACATCCCAACAATTATTAAAGTAGCAGTCAAGCTTATAACAGTAGCAAAACTGATAATCCCATTTTTTTTTGTACTCAGGAAGGCCTCTTTAATATAAAAAAGGATATTTCTAAGCATTATTACACATAAATTCCTTTCTGAGTATCAGAAACAACCTCACCGCGTTCTATTCTAATAACCCGTTTCTGAGCTTTATCTACCATCAGTTTATCATGTGAAGCTACAATCACGGTTGTGCCCCAAATATTAATTTTAAATAATAAATTCATAATATCCCAGGATGTTTCAGGATCTAAATTACCAGTTGGTTCATCTGTTAATAATATTAATGGGCGGCTAACCACTGCCCTGGCTATACATAGTTTTTGCTGCTCTCCCCCTGAAAGTAAATGAGGGTTAGTATTTTTTTTATGATATAATCCAATAATATTAAGTATTTCACTTACTTCTTTTTTTATAACAGCATTTTTGGTTCCAACAACCCTAAGACTGAAGGCAACATTTTCAAATACATTCCTATCATAAAGAAGCTTAAAATCCTGAAACACAACGCCAATTTCTCTTCTTAAATAGGGGACTAAGGAAACCTTCAATCTTGCTAAATTTACCCCATCGATAATAACCTGTCCTTTAGATGGCAGTATACCACGGTAAATTAATTTTAAGAAAGTTGTTTTTCCAGCTCCTGTGGGACCAACCAGGAAAACAAACTCTCCTTTTTTGATATGAATATTAACATCCCATAAAGCATGTATTTTATTTGGAAAAGTCTTAAAGACATGGAACATCCGTATCAATTATTTTTTAATTCCTTCCTGGGATATTTTTTCTCAATAAGATTATTGAATAGTTGAACATTTGAAAATGCTTCTTGCTCAAATATGTTTCTTTTTATTTCTAAATTAGACTGAATTAGTTCTCTGTGTACATTTATATATTTTAACTTATTATCAATATTTTTTACAGTTAATTGATTAATATTTATTAATAATTCAGGAAGTTCTAACGAATATACATATGCTTTTACTTTGGGGTCATAATCAATTGCAATAAAAGGCGTACCTGTAATTGTGGCAAATATAACAGAATGCAATCTCATTCCAATCACTATTGACAATTTTGAAATAAGGGACAATACTATATCTGGAGATAGTTCCTCTTCAATCATTTTTACCTTCGTAAAATTCATTTTCTTAACAACATCTTTAATGATTGCTATATCTGTGACAAGTTGAAAAGGAATAAAAAATAGTGTAGCTTGATATCTTTCAATCAAATAATCTGATATTCTCGCAAGTTCAGTTATTTTTTTATCATAATCTTTCGCTATATCAGGGCAATTTCTGATTACTATCCCTATATTTAGAGCTTTATTCTTGCTGCTTGGCAACTTTGTTAATCCATATTTTTGCTTTAATGCATCAGGTATTTCTGTTTTCTTTAGCAAAAAGGCAGTATCTGCATTAATGATAATTCTCTTATTTAAAATACCAATTTTCTCTAAAAATTCTTTTGATTGCGAATCTCTGACTATTATTAAATTTACAGCCTTGAAGGCAAAATATAACAATTTTTTATTAATTGAATTTCTTATTGGACCAATTCCCTGGCCATAAACAATAATTGGTATATTACACAACCTGGCAAGAAAGATAAGACTGAGATAATATAATACACTAAATCCCCTTCCGCTAACATCCTGTAATAACCCCCCGCCTCCACTGATAAAGGCTCCTGCTTTTTTTAATTTGGAGACTATTGAGAATAGATTGAGCCTATAAATAGAATCTACCTGATATAATGATTTTGTTTTTTCTGGTTTTTGTGAGAGGACTATTATCTTATCTTTAGGAATATATTCAGAAAACCCCCGAATCATAGCCATCAAAATGGCTTCATCGCCACAATTTCCAAAACCATAATATCCTGAAATTATTATCGGTTTAAAGCTATTCCTCGTTTCTGACATTTGATTGTTCCCTGCAATATCTGTAGAAAATAAATAATATCAAAGCCAATAAAGAGCCAATTAGCAATCCCAGCCAATAACCATTAAATGTTCTCAATATTGAAAAGGAAAGAGAGGTATGAACATGACAAAATGTATTGATAATTGTAACTGGAGCTACTGTTCCCATTATTATTAAGGGAATTTTAAAATAATTCAAATTCAGATGATTCGTAGCAATAACAAGGGAAATCAAAGGATACCCAATCAAAAATTCTTTGCTTCTTGGTCTGGCAATTAGAAGCTTTTCTAATACCAACCTCATATGTTCCTCTATATCCAGCACAGGCAAAAAAGAAAAATTTCCAGAACGAGCAATATAAATTATCCCAAAAACCAAAAATATGAAAATAAAAAGAGCATGTTCAAACAAAATTGGTTTTCTTAAATTATCGATTAATAATTTCTTGTCTTCCCTCTTTACCCACCAAAAATAAAACGCAACCAGGGCTAATGGAAAAAGATAGGCAATTTTTATTCCACTGAATAACTCAATAGCAAGAATAAACTTATAATGTGTTAATAATGCTCCGATAATTAATCCTCCCAACAAGGAAATTAGCATAATTCCACTAATTCCAAGAAATATGTTTTTTAATATTTCAGCGAAACTATTATCTTTTTGTGGATAAATCCTGATAAAGAACTTATTATTTTCAATAATTGCCAGAGTTGGAAAGATTAAAGCGCTTGCTAATGCTAATATTTTCAATAAAAATATTTTTCCCAATAAAATATCGACCACGACTAAAAAGGCAAGACTTACTACGAATAAGATAACTGAATATTTGCTGAAGATATTAGAGAATTTAACTGATAATAATATACCTGCAGATATCACCCCTAGGCTAAGTAGATAAACAAAGATAGTAGGTATTTGATAATTCGGGAATAGGATTACCTTGCCAACCAGATAACCTCTCTGGGCTAGATTTTTCTTGATGCTTTTAATATAGTCCAGGTTATATTGAATTAAATCTACTACTTGTGTTTTCAAAAAAGGATTTATATAAAATATTCTGATGTTTCTTTCCTGTGCTGCCCTTACCCATCGGTCAATGGCCGTATCCAGTTGAATTTTTTCCATTTCCTCACTGGTAATGCTATGTACCCGGATAGCTAATTCGCTAGCATTACTGGCAATCGTGTGAATTCCCTTTTGCGAAGTGAATTCAATAACACCAAAGGGGTAATTCTGGTCATTTAAAAATTTCGCTGTTTCAAAAAGCATTTGTGCAGAGGGGTAACCAAGGACTTCCTCTTCATCAAAAACAATGGAAGAAATATTTTCCAACCCTTCAATATCAGATAATTTCTGTTGGAATATTTCCGGTTTTATTTTTGAAAAGTTCTTCGGCCTTAAAACAACATTTAACTCTAACTCTTCTATTATGGCAATATCTTCCTCTGAAAAACCAAGTCCTAATTTTACTATTTCTTCTTCATTACCATGAACTATCAAGCCATAAGTATTTT
>CAYOLB010000354.1:0-4792 GCA_964404675.1 uncultured Atribacterota bacterium
GGGAAAGAAAATACCGTTATGTGACTTCATGGGTTCCAGTAAACCTGACCATTTATGTAGGTACAACTAGCTATGGCTGGGGAGTATATTCTTTTGCTAAAAAGCAGAAAAAAGATTGTATTATTTACTACAAAGGCAATAAATATAAAGCTCATAAATGGGTAATAGATTATAGGCCGATCTATGGAGGAAGAGTTTATGCTGTGAAATATTCCTGCTACGTCCGGGAGACTAAAGTAAAAAAATATTATAATGTCTGGGTCAGCTCCGGGTATTACCAATCGTATATTGCCTACAGAAATGTTGATACATCTCATTGGGAGACAAGGACCAGAAAGGTATGGGTAGATACATCATATGAAGTTAAGTCTGGCTATTGGAGATATTATAAAGACAAAGAATGGGTTAACACAAGCCATTTTGAATACAGGACTGTCTGGATTGAAGATGGATTTTATGTCTCTCCTATGCATGGAGAAATTGAAATTGAAAAAAATCCGCGATATATATTTACCAGATGGCATGAAGATAGAGAAGGCGACCAATGCCATATGGATTTAAGGATAAGCTGGGAAATAGATAATACTGAATTATTGCCAGAGGAAGAAGAAAAAAGGATAAAAAGAATATATGCATATGAAGACGTAATGCGTTTCAAAAACAATGGAATAGAAAGGGTTGAAATATTTGATGAATACATCCAGCCATCGGAAAGAGGTAGCATAGAAACAAAAACATATTTTAAATATTCAGGAAGTGAGGATAGTCTGGTGCATATATATCTCTATACATGCGAAGGTGAGTGTGTCCATATATACTTTAATAATCCTGTTAATGGCTTCAGGTCTATAAATCTTGACTCTTACGGCAGTGATTCTGATGCCAATACCTGGCTTGGCGGTAATTGTTATGGCAGTATTGAATTTTAAGATGAGGGATAAAAAAGGATCAACTATTGTGCTGGTAATAATATTATTACCAGTTTTCATACTAATTTTAGGAATGATTATTGACATAGGAAGAGCTTTTGTCCTTAAAGAAGAATTAAATAAAGCATGTATGATTGCAGCTGAGGAGGCATCAAAGTGTATCGATATTGAAGCTGCAGAGTATTCTGGCAAGAATAATCTCTCTGAAGAATATTCAGAAGTAATAAAATACTTCTTCCACAGCAATTATCAAGGCAATCCTTATAGCAGGATAAAACGACTTGAGAATGATATTTCTGGAGGTTCCGGTAACCCAAAATACATAGAAGTTGCATGCGAGGCTGAAATAGATTGCTTCTTTTTAAAAATTATTTCCATAAGAAACATAAAAGTTCATTCAGAAGCGAATGGAAGGTTAAGAAGAATTAAATAATGTAAAAAATTATCACTTTAAAAAATGTCAGAATAGTCCAAATCTGAAATGTTGAGGAACTATATAATAAAAATTTTGACAAAGTATGATTATTTATTTTAAAAGAAAGAAATGGCTTTAAAACCCACTAACTAATCCGGTATCTAAATATAAGCTTCTTAATAGTCCCATAAAACCACAGATATGTTTCAATTAAAAAATATTAAAAAAAACTATTGTATTTATAAAATTTAGTAGTATTATTACGCGCTTGGCATTAGAAATAATTTTATATTTAAATTAAAGAGTAAGTAAGAAATGAATATTCTGATATGGTCTATTGTTGTATTTTTATCAATTCTTGTGCAGGTACTTTTTGGTACGGTCAGATTGATAATGATGGTAAAAAATAAGAAGATATTAACTGTTGTTATTGGTTTTTTTGAGTCCGCTATTGCTATTACAATTGCCATAACTGTAGTATCCCGGGCGGTAAAAGAGGGTATAAATATTTATATGATTTTATCATATGCAGCAGGGTTTGCTCTTGGCCTGTTTATAGGAATGCTGATATCTCAGTTTTTATCCAAAGATATATTAAGCATTAATATAATTTCCAGGTCACATGGTAAAGAGATCGAAGAGACTCTGCGTGATAAAGGTTTTGGAATGACAAGCTACAATGGGAATGGGAAAGACGGGGACCTTAAAGTACTTCATATAATATGCAATAAAAATAGTTTTAAGGGACTAGAAGCATCTGTAAAGAAAATGGATAACAGGGCACTTGTTACCTGCCACTCTCTTGAGGGATTGAGTGGAGGTTATCTTTATAATATCAGGAGTAGGATATAATATAGATCCCTGATCTGTTGATTAAATGAATTTCTTTTAAATATATTAATATAAAGATTATTAGAGAATAATCTAGGAGATATCTTCTCCTGTAGCCATAACAGTTGTCTGACATTGTGTGCAGTAACAGATCACCTTTAAACATTTATATCGGTAATATTTTAAAAAATTAAGTAATTCTTCTATTTATCCAATACTGATATATAATTTCCTCAATAATAAAATTTTAATACAGGGAGTTCTTCTAATGGATGATGAAGTCAAAACTGGAAAATACAGAAGATTATCTGTTTCAGCTTTAGTTACCGGAATAACGGCAGTAATTTTTTGCATGTTTTATTTCCTTCTCTGGATGACTATCGATGATCTTTTAGAGAGGCTTGTTTCTGATTTTGCATTTATGTCGTATATCATGTTTTCATATGTTAGTGCTGGTGTTTGCCTTACAATTGCAGCTGTAATTACCGGTAGCATTGATTTAAAAAGGATAAAGACAGGTACTTATAGCAGTAAGGATTTTGATATAGCAGGGATAATCCTGGGTTCCTTTCTTATATTTTTTGGCTTTTTATTATGGTTTGTAGATTTCTTTGGCTTCATTAACATAATAACGTAATATAGGTTAGGAAGATAAAAGAAGTAAAGATATCATATTTAGCATTCAGGCTGGTGCAGATGAGCCAATTCTGTCTGTGTCTTTATTTCGGCTTCTTATGTGATTTTTGTCTTTTACCTGGTATATAAATAACCAGCATTAATTTTTGCAAGATTTCCACTAAAAGATAAAAGAAAATAATCAACAAAATATGCGCTATTTATGTAATAATTAAATCAAAAGTAAGGTCGATTTACAATAATTTAGAATATTAGGAGGTCAAATTGTTTTTTAAACTGGAAGTATTAGAGAA
Source organism: uncultured Atribacterota bacterium (assembly GCA_964404675.1). Taxonomy (GTDB): domain Bacteria; phylum Atribacterota; class Phoenicimicrobiia; order Phoenicimicrobiales; family Stramentimicrobiaceae; genus CAZWUL01. The sequence continues at coordinate 3,105 of CAYOLB010000354.1, forward strand.
AAATCAAATTGATGCTATAGATAAAACTTCAAGAAATATATTAAAGAATATTGGAATTAGAATTCCAAATAGAAGAATATTGAATATACTTGGCGATTATGGTGCAAAAATAGATAGTAATAAAAGTATGGTTAAATTTACTGAAGATATGATATTAAAAGGATTAAAAGGAATTAATAGAAATTATTCTTTATATGGCAGGGATTTAAATAATAAAGCCGACTTTTCTGAAGGCAATTTTAATTTTCAGTCTACCTCGGGCCAATTCGCAATAATAGATTCATTAAAATCAGAAAGAAAGACCCCGGGAATTAAAGATTTAATCGCAGGGGTTAGATTGGCTGAATTATTGGGAAATATTGATATAGTCGGAGCATTTGTGGTGCCGGGAGATGTAGAAAATAATAGAAAATATACTGTATCAGTGTATCACATTTTAAGAAATACCAGGAAACCAATTGCATTCTGGATAGATACCGGAAATTCAGCAAGAAAGATAATTTCAATGCTTGAAGTAATAAGAGGGAATAGAGAAAATTTGAAAAAGTATCCACTCTGCTATGCCTTTATTGAGACCGTGTCACCATTTCAATATACTTCAGATAGCCTGGATGTGCTCTATGAGTTTGCAAGTAGAGGCCTCCCCCTGGGATTTGGACCGATGGCAATGACTTTTGCTACTGCTCCAGGCACTCTGGCAGGAACATTAGCTGTTGAAAATGCAGAAATATTGTCTGGTATTATTATAGCAAGACTTATAGATGAAAATGTGCCGGTTTGCTACTGGGGCATACCTCATATACTGGATACTATGACAGGGAATATATCATTTGGTTCACCTGAGCAGATTTTAATGGGACTGGCTTCCATACAACTGGGCAGATATTATAAATTACCTATTGGGACCAATACCGGTCTTTCTGATGCTATATACCCGGATAGCCAGTCTGGAATAGAAAAAGGTGTAACATCTGTGCTGGCATTGCTTGCAGGTTCCAATATTTTTGGCCATCAGGGAATTGCTGGCGCAGATCAGGGTGCGAGCCTGGTCCAGTTATTCATAGATAATGAAATGATCGGTTATATAAAGAGAATTAAAAAAGGATTTGCTGTAAATGATGAAACACTTTTATTTGATGAGATAAAAAAGGTAGGGGTTGGAGGTAATTATCTGGTTGCTGACAGTACTCTGAGTAATTTTAGAAATGAGGCCTGGCTACCGGAATTATTTACAAGAAATAGCTGGGATGTTTGGAAAAAAGATAAAAATATTATCGAAAAGACTAATGAAAGAATAAAAGAAATGCTTAAAGGCTTTTCCAATATTGAGGAGCATTATGTTCTTGAAAGAAGTACCGAAAGAGAATTGGAAAGTATTGTAGAAATTTAATGAATTTTTATAATTTTTTATTAAATTAAAGATTAATGGGGGAAATAATGGAAAAAGTAAAAGTAGGGATAGTGGGCTCAAGATTTATTTCTGAAATTCATGCACGCGCTTTAAAAAATGTAAATGATGCAGAAATAATAGCCTGTGCTTCACCAAATGATAAGCATGTAAAAAAGTTTGCCTCAGATTATGGTATAAAAAATTATCTATGAAAATCCCTGTCAATAGCTATTAACAAGAATATTTAAAATAATAGTATTCTAAAAAACAAGGTGCACCTCTTACACCAGTTACTAAA
>CAYOLB010000355.1:0-1567 GCA_964404675.1 uncultured Atribacterota bacterium
AATCCGCTCAATTGCTTAGCAGGCAACCACCTTCGGCCACTCGGTCATCTCTCCGATTAAAGTATAACATAACTTTTTTTCCCAGGCAAGAATTAAAAGTATTATAATGTGATTCTTGACAAAAAGATGAAAAATATTTTAGAATGTGCTATCTTTTTTAATTGAAATACATTAAAACCAAACCGGAAGGATTTAGATGAATAATTTTCAATATGATGTAATAGTAGTAGGAGCTGGCCATGCAGGATGTGAGGCCGCATTAGCTGCTGCCCGCAGAGATGCCAAAACACTATTAATCACCTCTAATGTAGATAACATTGCCCTGTTACCCTGTAACCCCTCCATTGGCGGTCCTGGCAAAGGTCATGTTGCAAGAGAAATAGACGCTCTAGGAGGGGAATTGGCCAAAATAACCGATAAATCCACTTTGCACGTTCGCATGCTTAATACCAGCAAAGGACCAGCAATGTGGGCTTTACGTGCCCAGGTTGATAAAAATGAATATAAAGAAGAAATGATTAAATCGATTCAGAATCAAGATAATTTATATCTAATTCAGGAAATGGTTACGGGGCTGTTGATAAAAGATAACAAAACTGAAGGAGTCATATCGCAAAGTGGAATTGAATACCTTTCCCCAATGGTCATTATTACAGCAGGGACTTTTTTAAATGGAAGGATTTACATTGGCACAATCAACTATACTGCCGGCAGAGCTGGTGAGATTGCATCTATTGATCTGGCCAAGCAGCTTCGATCACTCGGTTTTCAAGCTACACGCCTGAATACCTGCACACCTCCCCGTCTAGATAAGAGGAGTATCAATTTTTTAGATTTAACTGAACAAAAAAGTGCTAATGAACCTCTAGCCTTTTCTTATGAATCAGAGAAAAAAATCTATAATAAGCATACTGTCTATACCACCCGTACTAATGCCAGGACAAAAGAAATAATTCAATCCAATATTGACCATGTACCTCTGTTAAATGGGACTATCAAAAGTACGGCAACCCGTTACTGTCCTTCTATTGAAGATAAAATAGTTCGTTTCCCTCATCATGAGTCTCATCAATTATTCCTTGAGCCAGAAAGTGAATCAACTGAAGAAATTTATCTCCAGGGATTTTTTACCAGTCTTCCGCCATTAGCACAATATCAAGCACTGCATACTATCAAAGGGCTTGAAAATTGCCATATAATCAGATATGGTTACGCTATTGAATATGATGTCATCTTCCCCCATCAATTAAAATATTCACTGGAAACAAAGATGATAAGAGGCCTATTTCTGGCAGGTCAAATAAATGGAACATCCGGCTATGAAGAGGCTGCTGAACAAGGACTTATTGCTGGAATAAATGCAGTTCAATTACTGGATAAGAAAGAACCTTTTATTTTAGACCGTTCGCAGGCTTACATTGCTGTTGAAATAGATGATTTGGTCACAAAAAGCATTACTGAGCCATACCGATTAAGAACCGGTCTGGCAGAATACCGCCTATTGCTTCGTCAGGATAATGCCGATTTAAGGCTAACCCCCTATGGATATAAATATGGGCTTATTTCT
>CAYOLB010000356.1:0-9789 GCA_964404675.1 uncultured Atribacterota bacterium
AAACAACCATTATATAAACAAGCTAACTGAAGATATTATAGCACTAACATACTTAGAAAAACAAATATTTTATCGATAAAATATTATTAAAACAAAACTTTTTTGAAAGATCACCTTTTTTGAAAATTGTCCTTCTCTGCATTCATGCATATATGATTCAGCTTTAAATCCTAGAATACCTAAAATATGGTTAAATAAAAGACTTATCACTAGAAGTAAATTCAGGGGAGAAATCTCCCCTGAAATAATTATCTGTTTTTACGTAAAAAAGTTGGAATTTCTAAATCATTATAATCTACATCATTATTTACAGGTTCTTCATATTCTTTCTTTTCTTCCCCTGTTTCTACAACTTCTTCTTTTTCTTGATTAAAAACTTGGTCTTTAATCTGGGGTCTTTCTTTTTCTTTGGTAGTAGATGATTCATCAAAACCAGTAGCAATAACAGTAATCCTTATATCTTCTCCAAGAGCTTCGTTAATTACTGCACCGAAGATAATATTAGCATCACCATTAGCAGCCTCTTGAACAATTTCTGCAGCCTGGTTAACTTCAAAAAGGGTCATATTTTTACCACCAGAAATATTAAACAATATACCTCTGGCATCAGTAATTTTGGTTCCTAAAAGTGAGCTGTTTACTGCATTATGAGCAGCTTCTATGGCTCGATTTTCCCCATTTGCTCTACCAATACCCATAATAGCAGTTCCGGCATCTTCCATAATCATCTTTACATCTGCAAAATCAACATTAATTAATCCTGGCTCCACAACAATCTCAGAAATTCCCTGAATTCCATGCAGTAATAATTCATCAGCTACCTTAAAGGCTTCTAAAACAGGGGTGTTTTCAGCAATAATCTGTAATAATCTGTCATTTGGAATTACAATTAGAGTATCCACATATTCTTTTAGCAACTGTATGCCCTCTTCGGCTTGTCTCTGGCGCTTTATCCCTTCAAAAGTAAATGGCTTGGTCACAACGCCGACTGTCAAAGCTCCTAATTCTTTAGATACTTGCGCAATAATAGGGCTTCCACCAGTACCAGTTCCTCCTCCCATACCAGCAGTTATGAAAACCATATCAGAACCTTCCAGTGCTTTACTTATTTTGTCCTTGTCTTCTTCAGCTGCCCTTTTTCCAATATCTGGATTAGAACCGCTTCCAAGGCCCATGGTAATTCTGCTACCTATCTGTATTTTTTGTTCTGCATTCGAAAGAGCTAATACCTGAGCATCGGTATTAGCGGAAATATATCTCACTCCACTTATTTTTTCTTCTATCATTCGATTGACTGCATTACCGCCTCCACCGCCAACTCCTATTACTTTGATGTCAACAAATGTACTGGGTCTCTCTGTTATATTATTCAAAATTAATCCTCCCTCCAATATTTGGTGGTAAAATGTGAAATTTTACGATATTAATTAAAAAAAGTCCCTTAGCCAATTTGAAAATTTTGCAAAAATACTATTGCCTTTTTTCCTATTTGAACGGCCAGATCCTGCCATTGCTTCCTGCTCAATAGCAAAGTCTAGTAAACCCATGACAGTAGAAAATCTGGGTTCATTTATTAAATCGCCCAATTCTCCTTTGTACTGGGGTTTTCCCAATCGGGTATTAGTGTTAAAGACCTTGCTGGCAAGTTCAACTATACCTGGCAAAAGTGCACATCCACCTGTTAATACCACGCCCTGGGTAATTAAGTGATAATGGTTCGCTCTTTCTAATTCTTCTTTTATCAAACTAAAGATTTCCTGCACTCTTGGTTCAATAATATCAACCAGGTACTTCTTGGATATTTTTACTTTTTCCTGACCTTTTGAAGTGGAAACTTCTATAACCTCTTCAGGAGAAATATAATTCCCCAGAACGCTACCATATTTTATTTTTAGTCCTTCAGATTCCTCAATAGAAGTCTTTAAACCAATAGCCAAATCGTTGGTAATTTGAACCCCGCCTAAGGGTAATATGGAAGAATAAATTATATTATCATTAATAAAAACAGAAATATCGGATGAACCTGCTCCCATATCAATTAGAAGTACGCCTAATTCTTTTTCTGTTTTACTTAGCAAGGCATTCCCACAGGCAAGATTCCCGAAAATTAATTCATCTACTTCTAAACCTACCATTTCCATACATTTTAATAAATTTTGAACTGCAGTAACCGAACCTGTAACAATGTGTACTTTACCTTCCAATCTTGATCCGGTCATTCCTAGGGGGTCTATAATACCTTTTTGTCCATCCAAAATAAATTCTCTGGGTAATACATGAATTAATTCTCTTTCAGGAGCTATTACCCCTGCTTTTGCAGCTTCTATAACCTTTTCTATATCTTCTTCATCTATTTCAGGTTGCTCTTTTGCTATTGCAATAACCCCCTGGCTATTAAATGAAGAAATATGACTCCCATTTACTGATACAACTGCAGAACTTATACGAACACCAGCCATCCGTTCTGCGTTTCCTACTGACTCTTTAACTGCTTCTGCAGCCTTATCTAAATCAACAATAACCCCTCTTTTCACACCTTTGGACGGAACAGACCCTATGCCTACAATTTCCACCAAATTGTCTTCACCTATCTCTGCAATTAGAGTATTGGTATTATTAGTCCCGATATCCAAACCTGCTACCAGTATTTCACTTTTCATAGACGCCCTCCTGCATGCTATACCATGCGCTAAATTCATAAATATAATATCCAGCAAGCCAATAAAGTTTTATTTTTACTATTATTTATTCTTTCAGTATAATAGACAATCTCTCTTTATACTTCATATTTATTTCCTGAAGTAATGTCTCTTCCTGGAAAACTTCTTCTAATGCCCTCTCCAATAAGTACCACTCATCAATTAATTGATTACCATCTTTAATTCTAACCTTTATTTCTTCCTTCTTATGGAATAAGAGATGCTCTTCATTTGATATAACCTGTATCTTATAAAATTGGTCAGGAAATATATTATCTAATGCATAAATAATTCTTTTAACATTTTCATACTCTTGTCCTCTAATTACTTCCCCGGCTTTTATGTTACCAATATCAATCCCGGTTATTAGATATAAATCAAAATCATTCTTAAATTCTGGCAAGATTGTTAATACAACTCCTGCTTCACTTATAAGATAATAATTTTCATTATGATATAAAAGTATATTGGGTTTTCGCTCTGCAATATTAATATTCAATTTATTTGGCAATGCTTTTTTTATTGATGCTTCTGCAATCCAGGGATGTTGTAAAAGTTTTAGCTCAGCTTTATTGGTATCAAAATGAAATAAATTAGTTTGAAATTCTATTCCTCCCTGGTTAATTATTGTTTGCCCACTTAGATAATTATTGCCAGTAATATTTACCTCTTTAATATTAAACCAGGCAGAGGTAAAGATAAAATAAAAAAAATTCCATCCTAAAAATCCAATTATAATATAGTAAAGCAATATCTTTAAAACATTAAACTTTTTGTTGTTTTTATTATTATTCTGTCTCTCTTCTAGTTGATCCTCTTCAAAATCTCCTGGGTCTTGATATACGATAAAGCCAATTCCTCTTGTCTGATAAAAATTATTGGTCACTTTTAAAACCAATCATATTTATTTCTTTTTCTAGGGTCACTCCAAATGTTTTCTCAACCTTTTTTTGTACTTCTTCTATTAACAATAATATATCTTTGGAAGTTGCTTTGCCTCTATTCACAATAAAGTTAGCATGTTTTTCAGAAACTTGTGCATCCCCTATTGATAGTCCTTTGGCACCTGACTTCTCTATTAAATAACCAGCGGCAGCATCTTTGGTATTTCTGAAAACACAGCCTGCAGTTAGACAATTAATGGGTTGAGACTCTTTTCTATGGCTGTAATATTCTTTTATTTTTGAAATTATTTTATCCTTGCTATCTTTAACTAGATCCAGGTATGCCGATATTATAATATAGTTGTCAATGCCTAAACTAATACCCCTATAAAAAAAATTCGACTTGTCTACATTAATTTCTTTAATATTACCACTAAAATCATAGATAATTATTTTCTGGACAATATCAGCCATTGATCTATCACTGAAACCGGCATTGCTAAGAACTGCTCCACCAAGTGTTCCAGGTATATGAGCAGCAAATTCCAGACCAGCTAACTCTTCTTTGACAGTCTTTCTTACTAAAGCCGGCAATAGCATCCCCGCACCTACTTTTATCATTTTACCAGAATATTCTATTTTGTCGATAGTCCCTGAAAGTTTTACCACCAATCCTCTGATACCTTCGTCTGGTACCCAGATATTTGATCCATTGCCAATTATGTAGACAGGCAATTCATGTTGGCTTGTAAATAACAAAATCTTTTTTAATCTTTCTTCATCCTGAGGAATACAAAAAAAATCGGCAATTCCACCGATTCTCCATGAAGTATGATATTTCATCAATTCATCAGCTTTTATCTCTTTTGCTAACTTATTTTTCTCAATCTCTTTCTGAATTGATTTCTTATTAAACATTAACTACCTATACCAACTCTTATCTTACTATTTCTCAATTCTTTTGCTAACTGTTTTCCTATTTTCCAGACATCTCCTGCTCCCATAGTAACTATAATATCGCCATTGGATATTAAGTCTTTCAAAAAGGAGATAGTTTCTTCCTTATCAGATAAATAAAAAACACTGTGTTTTTTATATTTTTTTACCTTCTGATAAACCAATTCAGAGGTAATACCAGGAATTGGTTTTTCATTTGCGGGATAAATATCATTAATAATAACAATATCAGAATCCTGGAAGCAATTTCCAAATTGTTCTAATAATAGCTGGGTTCTGCTATAGCGGTGTGGCTGAAATATAGTCACAATCCTGCGTTTAGGCCAGCCTCCGCTAATCGCCTTTAAAGTAGCCTTTATTTCAGAAGGATGATGGCCATAATCATCAATAATCATAAACATATCATTAAAATTGGCTATTAATTCCTGCCTGCGTTTTACACCTTTAAAATGATATAATATTTCAATAATGTCTTTAAATTTTATGTCTAACTGCATGGTGGTTGCAATTGCTGCCAGGGCATTTGATATATTGTGATATCCCGGAATATTTAATTTTAACACCCCTAATTGCTCATTTTTATAATAGATATCTGAAATGGAGGTATTTTTATATAATTTAGGATTTATCGCTCTTAACTGGGCATCCGGGTGAAAACCATATGATATTATTTTTCTGGTAAGAGATTGATTTTTCATTACTTCTCGGGCATTGGGACAATCATAACCAAATATAATACTTCCGCCCTCAGGCACTTTGTTTATAAATGTTTGAAAACTTTCAACAGTTCTTTGCAAAGTTGTAAAATAATCAAGATGATCATTTTCTATATTTGTTACTATAGCTACATTGGGATTTAGTAATAAAAAAGAGCCATCACTTTCATCAGCTTCCACAACTACATAATCACCCTTACCTAATTTAGCATTACCACCTATATCATTAATTTCTCCTCCAATAGCAATTGTCGGGTCTAGATGCATTTTCTCTAAAATAAGGCTTATCATAGAGGTAGTAGTCGTCTTCCCATGAGTTCCCGATATAGCAATTCTAAAACTTTGGCGCATAATCCTAGAAAGCATTTCAGCTCTGGGAATAATTTCTATTTTGTTCTCTCTGGCAGCAATAACCTCTTTGTTTTCTTCTTTAATTGCAGAAGAAATAACTACTAAATTTGCCCCTGAAATATGACTACCATCATGACCTTTATATATCACCGCTCCTTTGTTGATTAATCTTTTTGTTACAATAGTGCTCTGTAAATCTGAACCACTTATTTTATAACCTAAATCTAATAAAATTGAAGCAATTCCACTCATTCCTGTTCCACCAATACCAACAAAATGAATATGCTTTTCTTCAATATTCATAAAATTTACCTTTCTGCTTACTCATAAGACAACTATTATTTCTGCATAATAGTGTACCTTATTTTATTTATTAATCAAAGACTTTTTACAAGATTTCTTCTTTTTTTATATTTTTATAAATAAAATTAATTATTTCTTCGGCAGCTTTCCGATTGCCTAATTTTTTGCTATTCTGTGCAAGGGTTTTTAAATATTTTTCCTCTGATAATAATCTGGAAATTTCTGAAGCAAGTTTATCTTCAGATAAATCCTGCTGGGTAATAACAACAGCAGCTTGTTTCTTTTCCAGATATTGCGCATTATAAACTTGATGATCTCCAGTAGCATAAGGATAGGGAATCAATATTGCTGGTAGTCCTTTAGCCGTGAGCTCTGCTACTGTGGTAGCCCCTGCCCTACAAATAACCAAATCTGCCAGTTCGTAGGCATTTCCCATTTCATACAAATACGGAAAAACAAAAATAACTCCTTTATATTTAGAATTGGTCAACAATTTTTTTACTTCAGCATGCTCTTCTTTACCGCTAATTATTAAAACTTGCCAGCTATTCCAAAATGTATCATTAATCAAATCCACACAATTTAAAAAGGTATTAGTAAGAACCCTCGCTCCCTTACTCCCTCCAAAAAGCAATATAGTTTTTTTATCTTTATCCATCCCTGTTTCTTTAATAATTTTTTCCCGGTCACCTTTCCATATTTCTTCTCTAATAGGATTTCCCACACAAATCGTCTTCCCTTTTCTCCAAAAATGATTTCTTGATTCAGGAAAACTAAGAAAAACAATTCTACTGGTTAATGATAATATTTGATTGGTTATTCCCGGTATAGCATTTTGCTCATGAATAAAGGTCGGAATGCCAATAATTGATGAAATCAAGGCCACTGATGCACTGACATAACCACCAGTTCCTATTACTATATTCGGTTTTATCTTTCTTATCATTTTATATGCAGTAACCAGAGAACCAAGAAAGAGAAGTATTGCATAGATACTTTCTAAACACATCTTTCTTCTGATACCTCTCACTTTCAGTGAAAAAAATTGATATCCTTCTCTGGGAATAATATCTGATTCCATTCCTCTATTACTACCTACAAATATTACTTCATTTTTGCTATCCCTTTTTTGTAATTCTTTAGCCAGACTTATCCCCGGATATATGTGTCCACCGGTACCTCCACCGGTTATAATAATTCTCATTTTTTAAGGTTCCTCATTTTTGTTAACAGTGTTTTTGGATATATTTAAAAGGATGCCACAACAAAACATGTTCGTTATAAGAGATGAACCGCCATAACTTATAAAAGGTAAGGTTATGCCGGTTGTTGGTATTAATTTTGTTACAACGCTAATATTAATTATTGCTTGAAAAATTATTAGGGAAGTAGTTCCAGCTGCTAATAGTAAGCCATAATTGTCCTTTGCCCTTAAGGAAATTAAGAAACCTCGCCACAAAAATATGAGAAATAATACTATTACTACAAATGCTCCTATAAAACCAAGTTCCTCACCGATAATTGAAAATATAAAATCTGTATGCTGGTCGGGGAGATAAAAAAACTTTTGCCTGCTTTCAGCTATTCCTACACCAGTTAAACCCCCACTGCCAAGGGCAAGTAGTGACTGGATAATATGAAATCCACTATTTAAAGGGTCTTCCCAGGGATTAAGGAAAGAAAGCAATCTCACCCTTCGATAAGCTTTCCCCAGGGCCAATAACAAACCCGGGGGCATTAAAAACACTATTAATGCAAACAATTGGGTTATCTGGCTGCCACCAATGAATAGCATAATAAATGAACAACCCATTATAACAATACCCGTACTAAAATCAGGCTGACTGAAAACCAGAAGAAAGATAAATACTGTAACAATAAATACAGGCAATACTCCCCAGATAAAACTACTGATATCTTTTTCTTTTTTCCGGGTTAAGCAATCAGCTATATAAAGTATAATCGCAACTTTAGCCAGTTCTGACGGCTGAAATGGAATAGGTCCAAGATTAATCCACCTTCTGGCACCTCTTACACTTCTTGCAACCCCCGGAAAATATAGCACAGCTAATAAAAATATCGAAAGAATCAAAATAGGAATAGCAAATTTTTGCCAGATATGATAATCTAAATGCATCGCCACAACTAGAACAGCTACTGAAATTAAAGCAGAAAATACCTGGCGGATAAAAAAATGGAAACTATTATCATACCATTTATATGCCATAACATAACTGGAACTAAACACCATGATAATTCCAATGGTTAACAAGAGAAATATGGTAGCTAATAAGATATAGTCAGCTTGTCTTGTCTGAGATAAATTCATTTAGAGTAACCATCCCTTATTTGCTTTTATCTTAATATTTTAGATTAATTCTAAAAAGGATATGCAAGTAAACCTATTAGTGAAAATAGTACACCTACGCCCCAGAATAATATTACAATGTTTGCTTCCTGCCAATCTAATAATTCAAAATGGTGATGCAATGGACTCATTTTAAAAATAGGCTTCTTCCTTAATTGAATTGACATAACCTGTATAATTACTGATAATGTCTCAATAACAAAAACACCACCTATTAGTATCAAAAAAAACTCAGTTCCAGTTATTACTGAAATAGCTGCTAGAGCGCCTCCTAAACCCAATGAACCAACATCACCCAAAAATATTTTTGCCGGGTGAAAATTATAAATTAAAAACCCAGCACATGATACTAGTATAATTAAAGAAAATATCCCCAGGTTATTTCGCTCTTGCGCAAATGAAATAATTGCAAAGGCAATAAGGGCAATTATCATCAAACCGGTTGCCAGCCCATCCAGTCCATCGGTTAGGTTAACCGCATTTGTAGTGGAAATAAAAACAAGTCCAACAAAAGGAATAAAAGCCATTTTTGATAGAGTTAAATAATCCTTTAAAAAAGGGATTATTATTGTTTGATCAGGAGATACGTTTTGATAAAACCACAATAAAAAAATCGCAAAAATTATAAACTGCATAATCAGTTTTATTCTTGCCTTCAATCCTAAAGACCTACCACGATAATATTTTATAAAATCATCTAGAAACCCAACTAAGCCAAAACCGCACAACAATAGAAAAACAACATATACGGAAATATCATCGGGTTGGAAAAAAAACATCGAAATAGCTATAGAAAGGAAAATTACCAACCCGCCCATAGTTGGAGTTCCCATTTTATGTTGATGTAAGTCAGGTCCTTCCTGCCTGATTCTCTGCCCAATATTATGCTCTCGCTGAACTTTTATAAAAAAAGGTGTAATGATTACTGGGAGAAAAAAAGCAACTAGCAAAGAAAGTATAATTCTATACATTATAAGATTTCTCCCCACTTTCTTCAGTCTTTTTTAATTTTCGAGCAATGTCTTCCATCTGCATGCCTCTTGAACCTTTCAGGAAAATAATACTATTATTGGGTAAATCATTTTTTAGTATGCTTACTATTTTGTCCTTTTCCTCCATGTTGAAAGTATATATTTTTCCCCTATCCATTCCCTGTTCCAAAGCCCCCTGGGCAATCCAGTTTGCATAATCTCCAAATCCTATTAACAGATCAAAGGATAAATTTGCAGCTATTTTCCCTATTTCTAGATGATAATTCCTTGCTAGTTCTCCAAGCTCCAACATATCCCCTAACACTGCAACCTTGAAACGTTCTCTGGAAATATTTACAACGCTTTTCAAAGCCTCTGAAACTGCTGTTGGATTTGAGTTGTAACAATCCTGTATCAGGGCGATACCCTGTTCCAGGGATGAATATTGCATTCGCATTTTTGGTGAACAAAAAGTTGATATTTGATAAATCATTTCCTCAATTGGAATATGCATCTTTATCCCTGTTGCAAAAGCGGCCA
>CAYOLB010000357.1:0-1680 GCA_964404675.1 uncultured Atribacterota bacterium
TTATTTTATTTCCAAGGGTTATTGTTCATGTTGGCTTAAAATAAGCTCTTAAAAAGGCTATATTTAAGCATAATTTTTCCGTTTATCCTATAATATCCCATATTTAGGAATTTATTGGCAATAACCCCTCTTTAACCCTTTATTAAGCTCTTTATCTCTGTATTTATCCACAATGATAAGGAATTTTGTGGAAAAGGTAAATTCACTGCAATATTTTTTATATCTAAATGTCTTTATTTTTTAACTCATAGAGAATAAAATGAGATTATCGTGTGAAATTACTACTTATCAATATATTTAATAAATAAGGAGTAAGGAATTGTCTCAGGTATGGAAAATAGCTTTTTTCGGTGCATTTATAGCTATTGTCTTGGGTTTGATAACATTATTTTGGCCACAAATTTATTCTAGATTATGGGCAAAACATCCTGATACTACTATTTATATAGCTGGATATGATCATTCATATTGGATTGATGAATTAAAAGAAGAGGCTTCTAAAAGAGCAAAAATAACAATTAAACCTAAAAATTTTCCGCAAAATATTGATGAAATGGATTTTAAAGAAATCCCTGTAATTTTTAAAAAATGGGAATACCCCGATGATGTAAAATTATTCTATATTGTTTTACTAAATAATGGAGAGAATAAAGATAGTGATATCATGTTAGATATGTCTTTTCCTTTAAATGAAACTAGGATAATTTCTATAAAAGCAACAAATAATAAGAATAATGTAAACATTGTACAAGGTGGAAACAAAAATAGTTCAAGAGTTGTATTTAAGATTAATGAATTGTTACCAAATACAAGGCAAAGCATAGAAGTTATTACAAAAGGCAAGGAAATTGACTATGTGGAAGCCAGATCAGGAATAGAAGGAAAAGATATAGAAAAAATATTCATCTTTGATGTTGTTATAAACCCTGACAAAGATTACCATAGTCCTTCTCCTTTTGATGAGGAATAATTTTTTATAAATATCTAAAGTAATTTATTTAAAGATCCAATCCTCAAAATATCCCCGTATTTGAAAAATTTTATCGCTACTAAGACATTATCATTCATTTTATCCTGGAAAAAGAATTTGAGTGGTATATTCGCATAACACAACTCTTATTGTGTTGCTCATCAAAGAGAATCCGGATAAATTTGTCAATCCTTTTTATAAATTACCTTTCATGATATAAAATCAAAATATTTTAAAATATTATTTGCATTTGCATAACATTATAATTTATTATAATAAAAACGTTACATCAGGGATGTGGGAGAATAATGAATAATGTAGAGCCGATCAGAAACCAGCAGAAGATTTATGCCATCAAGCAATACATCTTAGGTGATAAATATAATCCAGCATACCGGGAAAGAGATTACCTACTTTTTGTCTTTGGAATTAATTCTGCTTTGAGAATTTCCGATTTATTATCCCTCCGGGTAAAAGATGTATTGAATACCCAGGGAGAAATAAGGGACCATTTTAAAATCAGGACCAGCAAGACCAAAAGAGAGCTGAAGATATTAATCAATGTTTCTGTCAAAAAGGCGCTGGAAAAATATTTTGCCAAGGAGAAATTCCCGGATCCGGAAGATTATCTTTTCAAGACACAAACTAACCAGAGACTGGACCGGATCAGGGCCTGGACTTTGATCAAAAAATGGATTAAGGCAGTAGGC
>CAYOLB010000358.1:0-6164 GCA_964404675.1 uncultured Atribacterota bacterium
CCGAACAGCTTTTCATATTGGTATAATTACAGTTACCTTATCCATGATTATCGGTGTTGTGAGCGGCTCTATTGCTGCTTATTTTGGAGGGTGGATTGACGAGTTGCTGATGCGTGTTACTGATATATTTTTGTCTATTCCCTTTTTAGTTGCTGCTATGGTCCTAACTACGATTTTGGGGAGAGGATTGGATAAGGTGATGATAGCATTAGTAGCATTCGGCTGGATGGGCTATGCCAGGGTAATAAGAGGAAGCATTTTATGTGTAAAAGAAGAGATTTATATTAATGCTGCCAGGGCATTGGGAGTAAAAGATTTTAATATTATTACACGGCATTTGTTGCCAAATACAATTTTCCCGGTAATGGTGCAGGCCAGCATGAATATCGGTTCTATGGTAATTACCGCAGCTGCCTTGAGTTTTCTTGGAGTGGGGGCACCACTTGGATATGCCGATTGGGGACAGATGGTCAGCTTTGCCCGTAACTGGATTATTGGCTCTCCTGGTAATGCGGGAGAATTTTGGTATGCAGTATTTTTCCCGGCAATATTTATTGTTTTATTTGTTCTTGCCTGGAATTTAGTGGGAGACACCTTGAGAGATATTTTAGATCCCCGTTTGAGAGGTGAACTCTAATGCAAAATGATAAGAATAAAATATTACAGGTTAAAGACCTGAAAACATATTTTTTTACTGAAAGTGGAATTGTAAAGGCAGTTGATGGTGTTGATTTTGAGGTAAATCAGGGCGAAACTCTTGGGTTAGTTGGAGAATCAGGTTGTGGCAAAAGTGTTACTGCTTTTTCAACTATGAGGTTGCTTGATTACCCTGGCAAGATAGTTGGTGGGCAAGTACTTTTCAAAGGAGAGGATTTACTTAAAAAAAGTGAAAAACAAATGCGTCAGATAAGAGGAAAAGAGATATCTATAATATTTCAGGAACCTATGACTTCCTTGAATCCGGTTCTAACTATTGGTTTTCAAATAACTGAGGCCTTAGAAGTACATTTCAAAATGGAAAAGGCTAAGGCCAGAAAGAGAGCAATAGAGCTATTAGAAAAAGTAGGTATTCCTATCCCGGAACAGCGTATAGATGAATATCCTCATCAATTAAGTGGAGGGATGAGACAAAGGGCTATGATAGCAATGGCTTTGGCCTGTGATCCAGCCTTGCTGATTGCAGATGAACCTACAACTTCTTTGGATGTTACTATTCAAGCCCAGATTCTGGAATTAATGAAATCCCTTTTGGAACAGTTTAATAGTTCTTTGATTATGATAACACATGACCTGGGAGTTATTGCTGAAGTTGCTGACAGAATCGCAGTTATGTATGCCGGTAAGATTGTTGAGTATGCTACTACCCGCTCTATTTTTTATTCACCTTTACATCCTTATACATTTGGTTTGTTGACATCAATACCAAGGCTGGATATGGAAATTGAGAAACTTGAATCCATACCTGGAGTAGTACCTGATCCATTGCATTTTCCGGAAGGTTGTAAATTTCATCCACGTTGTATATTTGCTACCGAGAAATGCCGTAAGGAAGAACCTCCCCTGGTAGAAATTGAGAAAAATCATTCTGTTCGCTGTTGGCATGTGGACAAAGTAAGGGAGGAAGCGAAGAAAATTTCTTTTACTGGGAGGTTATCAGCAAGTGAATGATTCATTAGTCAGCATTAAAAATTTGGTCAAGTATTTTCCCATTAAAAAAGGTGTTTTTAAAAGAACAGTAGGATGGGTAAAAGCCGTCGATGGCATTAGTTTTGATGTCTATCCTGGAGAAACATTAGGACTTGTTGGAGAATCAGGCTGTGGGAAATCAACTACTGCAATGACCCTACTTCGTTTGGAAGAACCTACAAGTGGTGATATATTGTTTCAGGGGAAAAATCTTGCAAAGATAAAGAAAGGCGAGATGAGAAAATACCGAAAAGATCTTCAGATTATCTTCCAAGACCCCTATAGTTCTCTCGATCCCAGGATGAAAGTAAGAAATATTATTGCAGAGGGATTAGCTGCTCATAATATTTATAATCCTAAAAAGAGATACCAGAAAGTGGCTGAGTTGTTGGAAAAGGTAGGAATTGTCCCTGATTATATGGACCGTTTTCCTCATGAGTTCAGTGGGGGACAAAGGCAGAGAATCGGTATTGCCCGTGCTTTAGCCCTAGATCCAAAGATGATTATTTGTGATGAAGCCGTTTCAGCATTAGATGTTTCAATCCGTTCTCAAATTATTAATTTATTTAAAGATTTACAAAAAGAGTTTAAACTGACTTACCTTTTTATAGCTCATGATTTAAGTGTTATTAAGTATATTAGCGATAGAGTTGCAGTAATGTATTTAGGGAAAATAGTAGAAATAGCACCAAAGGAAATTTTTTTTAAGAATACATTACACCCCTATGCTCAGGCGTTAGTTTCAGCTGTTCCTGTTCCTAATCCAGATTTTAAAAAGAAAAGGATAATTCTACAAGGTGATGTGCCCAGTCCTGCTAATCCCCCAAAAGGCTGTCGTTTCCATCCAAGATGTTCAAAAGCAATGGAAATTTGCTCGAAAGAAGAACCTCCTTTAAAAGAGATTGAAGATAATCATTTTGTAGCCTGCCATCTTTATAAGTAATAATTTTGATTATTTTTTCCAGTTTATGTAACAATATAGGCACATTCTTAAAGGGGTAATGGTTAAATAAATACTTTTATTAAAAAGACAATAGTTATGTTAGCTAAAATATTTTATCTGAGATACTAATGATATATAATATTTATGGAAAGAATGGTGAAGAATCTTTTAGAAGTTATTTAAGGCCACCCGCTTTGCTAATGTGAAATTCACTTACCATAAATTGAAGAATACAAATTGAGAATATGATAAATTTGTGTTAAAATGATTTTCGTATTAATTATTATAAGCGCCCGTAGCTCAATGGATAGAGCAGGGGCTTCCTAAGCCCCGTGTTGGAAGTTCGACTCTTCTCGGGCGCTCCATTATTTATTTAATCATGAAAAAACACTTTAGAACCGCGATTCTGGGAAACAAGAAAGGAAAACAAGATTGAACAAGAACATTAACAGGTATATTATAAAACTCATAGAAGAAGCAATTCAGAAGCACATTACAGATAAAAAATTTGCACTACAAGAAATACCGCCTATTATTTTAACTACACCGAAGAATCCCGAACATGGTCATTTAACAACAAATATTGCCTTACAACTATCAGGAATAATTAAATCAAATCCTAGGAAAATTGCTGATAGGATTGTTCAGGAAATTGAGGAAAATAAAGAACAGGTAATTACAAAGATTGTAATAGCTGGACCAGGATTTATAAATTTTTATTTGAAAAATACTGTATTGCATAGTGTATTAAGAGAAATAATGCTACAAAAAAATCAGTTTGGAAAATCTGATATCGGCAAAAATGAAAAAATAAATGTAGAATTTGTAAGTGTTAATCCTACTGGACCTTTACACGTTGGTCATGGAAAATGCGCTGCGGTTGGAGATGTATTGGCCAAAATATTAAAAGCTGCTGGCTATCAGGTAAAAACAGAATATTACATCAACGACCATGGGAAGCAAATAGATACTTTAGCTGCATCCGTGTTAGCTCGCTATCGTAGTTTTTTCTATGAACAAGTTGAGTTTCCTGAAAATGGGTATCAAGGAGAATATATTATATCCCTGGCAAAAGAGATTAAGAGTAGATATGGTGATAAATATATAAATGGGAATGATAAAGAAAATATTGAATTTTTTAAAGAATATGCCCAAAACAGTATTTTGCAAGATATAAAAGATGATTTGAATTCTTTCGGTGTGAGATTCGATAATTGGTTTAGTGAGAGTTCTCTTTATGATAAAAACAAAGTTCAGCCTGTTATTGAGAAATTAGTAAAGGAAAAACATGTTTATCAGAATGAAGGAGCATTATGGTTTAGGGCTTCTGATTTTGGTGATGAAAAAGACCGAGTGGTTATAAGAGAAAATGGTGAGCCTACTTATTTTGCCTCTGATATAGCTTATCATGATGATAAATATAAAAGAGGCTTCCAAACATTAATTGATATATGGGGCGCCGATCATCATGGTTATATAAAAAGAATGAAGGCAGCTATAAAAGCAATGGGCTATAATCCGGATTCATTTCAAGTTTTATTGGTTCAATTTGTGACTTTGATTAAAGATGGAAAGGTTATAGGTATGAGCACTAGAGGAGGAAAATTTATCACTTTAAAAAATCTTTTACAAGAGGTAGGAAGTGACGTAGCTCGTTATTTTTTCTTGATGCATAGCCACGATAGTCATACGGAATTTGATTTAAATGTTGCAAAGTCCCAATCGATGGAAAACCCCGTTTTTTATATACAATATGCCTATGCCAGAATTTGCAGTATAATAGAAAAAGGCAGAATCAATAATATTATTTTGGATGATGAAATAGAGAAAGAGATTGATCTTAGTTTGCTGGATAAAAATGAGGAATTGGAGTTAATTAAAAAATTAGCAAGTTTCAAAAAGACAATAGAAAATAGTGCCGTAAACTGGAAACCGTATTTAATTGCCAATTATTTACATGAACTAGCTGCCCAATTTCATAAATATTATACTGAATATAAAGTTCTTGATCAGGACAGAAGACTAACAGAGGCTCGCCTATATTTAGTATTCTGTGTCAAAACTGTATTGGAAAATGCTTTATCATTATTAGGAATTAAAGCACCCGAGAAAATGTAAAATAGAGGTTTATATGAAAAATAACCGATTTGTTATAATTAGTGGACTTTCAGGTGCTGGGAAAAGTGTTGCCATTAAATGTTTTGAGGATTTAGATTTTTTTTGTGTGGATAATATTCCACCCCAGTTAATACCTAAATTTTCTGAGATGTGTCTTAATTCCCAGGGGAAATTATCTAAAATTGCCTTTGTTGTTGACATACGGGGAGAAATTTTCTTTCGAGATATAGATAAATCTTTAAGGGAGCTGGAAGACATGAAAATTCACCCTGAAATAATATTTCTTGAAGCAAGGGATGAGGTTATAGTGAGAAGATTTAGCGAGACAAGAAGAAAGCATCCCTTACAGTTTTCACAAAGTATTCTTGAAAATATTCAACAAGAAAGAAAAAAATTAAAAGAGTTGAAGTCAAAAGCTACTCTAATTATTGATACGACAAATTTAAATCCAAAACATTTAAGTATTGAAATTCGTAAACACTTTCAGAAGGAAAATAAGCAAGGGATTCAAGTTAGTTTAGTATCTTTTGGTTATAAATATGGAATGCCTATTGACGTTGATTGGGTATTTGATGCCAGATTTCTCCCTAATCCCTATTATCATAGTGAATTGACTGAATTGTCAGGGAAAGATGAAAAAATTAAAGAATATTTAATGCAATTCCCCGTTACTCGAGATTTTATCAAAAAATTCTTTGCACTTATAGAATTTATAATTCCTTATTATATCAAAGAAGGGAAAAGTTATTTGTCAATAGCTATCGGATGTACTGGAGGAAGACACCGCTCAGTTTTTTTGGTTAACGAACTATACCAGTTTCTGAAAAATAAAGATTACCATATTTTTATGAAACATAGAGATATCAAAAAAGAAGAAAAAAATTACAAAGAGAAGTTATAGAATGGATTTAAGACATCTTAATTTCATATCTTTTGGAAAATGGTTTTACCCGGGGATGAGGGTTAAGCGATTTCTACTAGTTGTCTTATTAGGAATAATTTTAATGGCAGTTGGATTAATATTTCTGATTGATCTGACAAGATTTCTATGGATTAAAAATCTGATAAAAAATATATTTATTTATTATCAGATTGCACCACATATTTCCGGTTTCATTTTAATGATTACAGGTTCTGCTCTGGTAATTTTAGGTATTTCTAATATAAATCGCTCAATTCTAAAAAGAATTGCACCTCAACAAGTCGATAAAGTACCTGAAATCATTTATTTGCAAAGAAAACTAGAGAAAGGGCCACATATTGTAGTAATCGGAGGAGGAACCGGTCTGCATACTTTGTTAAGAGGGCTTAAACAATATACCAGTAATATTACTGCAATTGTGACTGTTTTTGATAGCGGAGGTAGCTCTGGTCAATTAAGAAACGAAATGGGGGTTTTGCCCCCGGGAGATATCAG
>CAYOLB010000359.1:0-8481 GCA_964404675.1 uncultured Atribacterota bacterium
TTTTTGGTACTTCTTTAATTTATTCTCATAACTTTTTTTAAGGTTAATTAACCTGTTTAACTCTTCTTTTAAAATACCATTTAAAACTTCCATAATCACTCGCTAATTTTACCAGACAATTTATTTTTTTAAAGACACTGTCTGGTAAATTCTTTAACTTGTTACCAGACAATTATTAATTTATTATTATATGTCTGGTAACTAATGTCAATATCCGAATAGGTATATTTAATTATATGGATTGTTTTTTTACCAATTAAAGTGTAATTCAGTTTAAAAATGAAATCTGTTTTTACTTTTTATTAAGTACTGTAGATAAACTATTTAATTCCTTTAGAATCCGGCTCGAAATTTTGTAACTTGGAGCTACCAAGTTCTATTTGCTTCTACATTAAAAGATGAAAATAGTTTAAAATATTAACACAATCTGAAAATTGATTTTAAGGATTTTGCTGAATAATTCAGCTTTTTAAAAATCTTTAACCTGGGGCATATGCCCCCTGGTCTTTTTAATAAATTTTTCTAAATCCTATTTATCTTTTCTATCTTTTTACCCGAATCCATATATTATTTCCGGTTTTCTATCCATATCCTTTAAAAGCTGCCTTAGATTCAGGGCAAGTACCGAGAGTCCTGCCCATATACGGTCCCCGGAAAATCCACTGTAATATGATTTTCCCATCCCGGTCATCCTCTTTCCCTCGCTTATCTTTGCCTCAATGGCGGCGCGCTTTTTGTACAGGACTTTTGCATGAGGTGTAGTTGACTGCCTTTGTGAATGCCAGGATAGAATCATTTTTCAGGACACTAAAGGTAGAAGAAGTGTATATGTTTGAATATGAGACATACACAGAGGTGCTAAAAAGAATTCCATATTTTATTGAAGAAGTCTACAATAAGAAAAGATTGCATTCTTCTCTGGGGCATATACCCCCGGAAGAGTTTGAAGATATAAATAATAAAAATATGAAAGGAAATGTGTCCCATCAGCTTATTCCGATAAGTTAATTCAGTGTCTGAAATTTGGGGTTCATATCGGTTTAAAATTATATCAATATTAAATTTTAGTTCAATTTTTATTATTACTTTACCAAATTGAAAGCGAGATTAAATGATTAAATCTCAAGATTTTGACGTTGCGATTGTAGGTGCAGGTCCTGCAGGTTTATCTGTAGCCCAAGAAATAGCAAAGTCTGGATGTAATGTAGCAGTGTTTGAAAAAAGCAAAGAAATTGGCTTCCCAATTCATACAAGTGGTGGTAGTTGGGTAGATGAGTTAGAAAAACTTAGTGTTCCAAAAAAATTCATTCATCCTATAAAAATTGGTGAATTTATCGCGCCAAAGTCTAAATCAGTATTTAGATATAAAAAAGCTGCTAGTTGTGTATTAGATGTTCGTGGGTACTACCAATATCTTGCCGAGCAAGCATCTATAAATGGTGCAAATATATTTGTTAATGCTAAGGTAATAGATGCTATTATTTCGGGAAATTTTGTTAAAGGTATTTTTGTAAATATAAATGGAGTTAATTATAAAATAAATAGCAAGATTGTTATTGACGCTAGTGGTTTTAATGCACTTATTGCTAAAAAAGTTGGGTTGTTAAAAAGTTTTAAAAT
Organism: uncultured Atribacterota bacterium; assembly: GCA_964404675.1. Lineage (GTDB taxonomy): Bacteria > Atribacterota > Phoenicimicrobiia > Phoenicimicrobiales > Stramentimicrobiaceae > CAZWUL01. The sequence continues at coordinate 1,621 of CAYOLB010000359.1, forward strand.
GTATGGAAATGGTGCTGAATATGATTTGATTAGCTCTTCTTGGAATCAAGAGAAAGTATGTTTTCTTATAAATAAGGTAACTCCTGCAGGTTATGGGTGGGTGCTTCCACATGGTAATAATAGAGTTCGTATAGGAGTGGGTATTATATATCCAATCTCCAAAGAATCACCAGTTAGGTGTCTGGATAAATTCCTAAATGAAAATAATGATATAGTGAAACAATTAAGACCCTTTAGTAAAATCGAGTTTCATAGAGGTGTTGTTCCCAATGATGGATATATACCAAAAACTATTTACAATGGTTTAATAGTTGTAGGAGACGCAGCTGGTCAAGTTTCAGGGATTGCTGGTGAGGGAATAAGATATGCAGTAGACATTGGCAGAATAGCTGGAAATATAGCTAAAGATTCCATTCAACAAGATAACTACAGTGAAAAATATTTAATAAAGTATGAGAAAATATGGAGAAAAAAATATGAATTAAGTTTCAAAATTACTCACGAAATTAATAAAAGATTAAGAAGTTATACCCCCAATGATTGGAATGAAAGAATTGAAAAGCTTTCAAGATTAAGCCCAGAAGTATTGGTAGAATTCTTAAAAGGTAATTTTTCATCATTACTTTTTATTAAAGCATTTAAACAGCAACCAAAACTTATAAATAGTATAATGTTTAATTCAATTAAAAGGGTGTTTAAAATTAACTAATAAAAATGAAATTTGAGCAAAAAAGATATAGGGCCTGGATAGATAGTTATTTTTATTTCTTTCCTATTAAAAGCATTATTACAGTATCAATAATTAGTGGTGTAATTATATATTTAATTGGATTAATTTTATCGGCAATTGGTGACTTTTTATTCTTTTCCTAAAAATAGATTTCCCAAATTCATATATTTCTTTTCCTTCATCCAGGTGAATGGTTCATCGGAAATAGTTATAGTTCTCAAGCTCTCTATATTAATATTTCATGCAACAGTTGCTGGCTTTCTAGCAGGAACTGGTGCAACGCAAATAATTATTTATTATCTTCAATAATCCCAATAATACTAGCTTTGGTACAAATTCTACTTATATAATATTATTTATTTTATCTAATAGTAGTATTACCAACATGAGAAAATCTCCCTCTACAATATTATTAACTATTATATTTTCACTCACCCTTTCTTGCTGCACTCCTCCCCAATCAGAATTATTCGAAGAAGAACCTACGGTTAAAGAAACTGAGCAAGAGGAAATTGAAGAAACTTTTGATGAATATTTTGAAAGAGTATTCAGAACTGAAGTAGAATATGATATGTTTCCTGAGATTTGGAAAGAGGTATACGATTTAAAAGCAACGGCTTTATCTTCCGAAAAAGTTGAAGATAGAAAAGAAATAATTTATGACACTTTATCAATACACCCATTTAAAGTGTTGTATAAAAATCTTTATAGAGTATACATTCTTGATGCACTGATCATCAATAATAAAAATACTGGAGGTACAAACACATCCAAGTATATTTATCTAACATATAATGTATCAAAAAACGCTAAAGATTTTTATCTAAAAAGAATAACCAATGTAGAATTTTCAAGTATTTTATTTAGAAACTATTCCAACTTATTTGATAATAGGAATGGACAAAGTTAAATCCTGAGGTTTTAAATATATTTATTCAGATTCAGAATTAAGAATTCCCAATGGAATGTTAAATCTCTCTACTGCATTTAGTTCAGATGCGTATATGAGAGGATTACTGTATGATTATGGTAGTTCTCTTTTGGAAAATGATAAAAGAATATGATGTTTTGAAACAAAAAAAAGACCTAATGGCGAAATTCTATATTGAAGTGGATAGAAAATACAGGTCTTTTATTAAATCTCAATATAATAAATATGGTATTGAATGGGTAATGGATTAGATTACGACAATTTATTTCTTAAAATTTCTGGAAAGGATTTTTCTTCAACTCAGCTGTAGTATAAAAATATCACTATTCAAGTTTAATATTTTATTTCTTACTCTGCCCAATATAGCGAGCCAAAGAATAACTAATATTTTACTTCCACTTCAATTTTAAAAGTTCTTGCTATTGCACACTTCGGTCTACCAGCTATTTTAATGCACTCAATTCTTTTTCTATTCTTTCGGATAAGAATATTTTCATTAGCGACTGATAAGGTACATCATGTTTATTTGCCAGAAGTTTTATCTCTTCAAGCATTGATTCAGGAAGTCTTAAAGATATAGTCTTAACTGAAGGTTTTAGATTATGTAAAACTACTTTTTTTGCTTTTTTCCAGTCGATATATTCTGAAGAATCTTCTTCTTTCCAGAAGTCTCTTTCCTGATCTTCATTTTTAAATTTAGGTATCTTCTTCATAATCTCTATACACCTGCCTTTCTTTTCTATAATAAAAGAAATACCCGGTTTCTGATACTGGTATAATAATACTTTAACCCATATCTCATCCACCTGGCTGCAGCCCGGCAGTTCTTACAGCATCTGAACTATCTATTTTTGCCTCATACATACATGAATCAGCTTCATTTATGAGTCCTTCCAGGCCGAGGCCTTCCCTATACTGGCTTATACCTATGCTTAATGAAGTACCTTTTCTATCTGATGCCTTAAAACCCTCTATTATCCTTTCAGTCACCTCCCTGGCCCTGGCAATATCAGACTCGTCAAGTATTACCGCAAATTCATCTCCTCCATAGCGGACTATGCTGTCAATGCCTTTTCTGATCTTATCCTTTATGATGCCGACGATTTCCTTAAGCAGCCAGTCCCCCTGCAGATGTCCATAGGTATCATTTAGCTTCTTGAAATTGTCAATATCTATCATAATAAGGCAGAAAGGCCTTTTATGCCTGCTGAACCGGCTGATAAGATTATCCAGAATCTCGTAGAAGTACCTTCTATTATAGGCATCGGTCAAAAAGTCTTTTATTGATTCCTGCCTTAACCTTTCCTCAAGCTTCCTCTTCTCCTCTATATCCCTGAATATGGCTATCTTGCCAATAAACCTGTCCCTGCCGTAGATGACCGGCGAAGCGGTCACGTTAAAAGTCCTGGTTTCATCACCCAGGCCGCACCTTATATCAATATTCAGCTTTTCGAGCGAATCTTCCTCAAAATAGCCCAGAAGCCTGTTAAGGCTGTCTTTGGAGCTTGGGGCCATGCACATTCTTTTCTTTATTTCATCGCTGTCAGGAGTTTTCCTTCCTTTTTTTGCACTGTTTCCACCGGGGAACAGGATATCCTGCATCTTTTTATTAATATCCAATATCTCTCCCCTGTTGTTTACTGTCATTATGCAGTCTTCAGTAGTTTCAAACATCTTTTTAAAAGCAATGGAGGAAGTGTTAAGTTCGGCCAGGAAATTGCTGGTTGCTACGAAGATAAACAATAAAAGCATCAAAAAGGAATTTATGGGTATGCCAAGACCCAATATTGCCATCAGGGGCCGCATGGTAATAGTTACCAGGGCAAACACGCTGATACCCGAAAGCAGCACCAGGATTCTTGATATAGGATAATGCGTACGCAGCACTCTTTTCAGATTATATGAAAGGTAGGCGATCATAAGCAGCAGCAGCGGCGCCATATAAAATATCCCCAGCCGCATTGAGACATCGGAGCTTACTGTCCATCCATATGATACTTTCTCTGCTCTTATACTTCCCGAACCGATCAGATAAAATATTATGGCAGCTGATGGTATGTAGAAGAAATACTTTATAATATCCTTTTTAAAAAAATTATAGTCAGTGGCCTCAACCACATAGTGGAACAATGCGGCGGGGAACAGGTATATGGTCATGGTCAAAAGATGCGAAAAGTATCCCATGATAGAAGGATTATCTGCGGCAAGCATGATAAGGCTTGATGCCGAGAGGAAGAAAACAGTAAAAGACAACACAGTGAATGAATGGCAGGGAGCTCCTGACCTGTCCCTGGTAATGTTATGTATCCCAAAGTAAAAAGCAGCTATCAGGGTAATACCGGAAAAAATAACATAGATACTTAAATCTATATTCATTTTTAAATTAATTATTATTTATTTATTAAAAATATAATTATATAAAATTCTTAATTTTTTTCAAATATCCAAGATCACGGGCATATTAATGCCGGCTGACTTATCCTGATTAAATGATTTATAATAAATGAAAGAAAAAGACTTATTATCTACTGAGATCTTAATTTTTTCTGCTTAATCAGACCTATCTTAATATTTTCAAAGTACTAATTTAATACTTATGTCAAGCAATACTATTCTCAGAAAAGGAGTTGTCCGGGCATCTGTAAGCAGGATTGCTAAAAGAAGACTTGATATTTTACATTATGCCTTCGATTTAAAAGATCTGGGAGCCATACCAGGGAAAAGGTTCGAAGCTTTAAAAGGTAATATAAAGAATTATTACAGTATAAGGATAAATGAAAATTGAGAATTATTTTTCAATGGTCTGATTATGGCGCAAATAATATAAGTATCACTGACTATCATTAAGATTGGAGATATTTTGTAGTTTACCATAAAAAGAAAAGCTGCTACACCGGGAGAAATACTCCAGGAAGAATTTTTAGCAGAATTAAAAATCAGTCAAAAGCAACTGGCGGAGCATATTGGCTGAGATATAAAAGTAATTAACCGCATAATAAACGGACGCTCTTCAGTTACCGCAGAAATGGCAGTCAGGCTGGCTTCAGCTTTAAACACATCAGCACTATTTTTATTTCAAAAGAAATTAAAAGCCCGGCTCCGGATACCGGTAAGATTCTGGATTATTTCAGTATGATAATGTATATAACTTCCCTTACCGGCATTGGAATGGCTCTTAATTCGTTTGCCTTCCAGTCACTTACAAGAGAAAAGGCAAGCGGAAGAATAGAATGCCTGCTGGCCACTCCTTTAAGAGCAAGAGATATACTGCCTTCAAGAAGCATTGCTGTCTTTATCCCTGGTTTTTTTGTCACGCTGCTTCTCAATGCAACTTTGATGCTGGTGGGAAACTACGTTTTTTTTATTCCACTTGGGACAGGTTTTATTTTCTACTATTGTAAAATCTATGAGCTCTTATAACAGTAGATTCGCTTATATTTAATTCCCTGGCTATCTTTTCAAAAGACATCCCTAAAGTCCGCAGTCGTTTTACTTTATTAGAAAGCATTTTATATATGGGAATCTGTACTGCTGGCATTATATTAATATGAACTGATATCTCGGAAATGGTTCGAATTGGTTGCATCCGGGTCCGCCAGTTATCCCACGTATAAAAGTCAAGTTATAATAAAATAGTTCATGCGGATATGGTGGATTCATATTCGTGGATTCGAAAGGACGGACCGAGCGTTAGCGAAGGAGTCTGCGTCTGGCCAGCGAGCAAAGCGCGCTTCCAATATAGTAAAAGCCTGATTTTTGGCAGTTATTATTTAAGACTCTAAAAGATGAGAAAGCATTAATATCCCCAGCCCGATGCTTATTACTGCTATTGCTGAAAACGGTATGGATGGATTTATACCAGTATATGAAAGCCCAGTAAGACCGGCCACATCAATATTTCCTTCATCCGTTAGACCTGCTACAGCAACTGTTGCTTGTATTTCTGTCACTGTGACAAATGCTGATGTCCTGATTCCTGCGCCGTCATCATCTGTTACTGTATGGGTTACTATATATGTTCCAGCTTTATCATAACCATGCTTTGCATTTTTTGAGTATGCTTTTGATGAATATTCTGTGTATAAATAATTCTTCATAAATTTTTATGGTATATACGATTATGTATCGTATAATATATTCTATGAAAGTAACAGCAATAATATCTGACGATATAATCAAGGGAGTAAAAAAAACATTCCAGAGGGAAAAACCTTACAGAATCACTTACTATTGCGCTTAAGGAATGGATCGCATTGAAAAGGATAAAGGAATTAAATTATATGGTTAGTGAATCTCCGCTTGAATTTAATCCTGATTTCTCTTCTGGAAAAATCCGTAAAATAAACAGGAAATGACAGAAACTATTCAAAAAGGATTGTAGCAGATACCAGTATATGGATAAAATTTTTAAAGAACAATCCAGAAATTTTCCCACATATGCAGGCACTGCTTGAGGAAAGCCGGATCATTGTTGTTGAATGTATCTTCGGTGAACTTCTTCAAGGGACTAAAACAGAAAGAGAACGTAACATAATATTATCTTACTGGAATTGTCTTCCAAAAATATATGAATCCAATTTATGGTTAGATGCCGGTATTTATTCAAATAAAAATAAGCTGGTTTATAAGGGTATTGGTCTCATAGATAGTGTAATAATTTTATCTGTATTGAGAAATAACTTACTGGTATGGACTCTTGACAAAAAATTAAGCGATGCTATTGACGCAAGGCATAAATACAGATAAATTCAATATCATTAAAAAACGGTCGCTTATATATTTTTTAGTATAAATCCCGTATTGCTTCATTCTTCAAGAAGTTCTAATAACCCAATCACCCGGCTATTGCTGGATTTTTGTTTGAATTAAATTGCTAATATATTATAATAGCATATCGTCAATGCAACGTTCCCCGGTAGCTCAATGGTAGAGCATTCGGCTGTTAACCGAAGGGTTGTAGGTTCGAGTCCTACCCGGGGAGCCAAACATGACGACTCGAACTCAAATCTGCTTCTTCTGAAACTTTTTTAAAATCAAAGACTTCCGAATTTCTGCCAGCGTTTTCCTTCGCCCGGCCGCTGGCAGAAATTCCATAATCAGCGTCTTCAGGCCCCTTATAATAAAGGGAAAGGGCGATCTCGTCTTTTGAATAATCGATTCCTTTTATAAACTTTTTTACCCACAGGCTCTTTTCAATTCC
>CAYOLB010000360.1:0-4307 GCA_964404675.1 uncultured Atribacterota bacterium
GCGTTTAGCAGCCCAATATAACCGACATTCTCCAAAGTCTCTTGTGTCTCTTGTGTATCGGAAATATCTTTGAAGTTACGGACAATTTTACCTATCAAAAAAAGATTCTCTTTCAGGAGATTTTTTTTATTTAAATGACAGACCTTTAAAGATGGTGCCATTAAAAAGATCCCTCCTGATATTTATTGGTTAGTTATATTTTTTATAACATTTACCTGGTTACATAAATAAAAATTATGTCGGCAGTCTGGCTGCCTTGGATAAAAAACTTTAGGCCCGTGACTTTGCGTCCTGCCCTTTCGGACAGTTTGCCTTTATCAACTTTTGCGTTGCTTTTAATTAGTATTTATAAACAAGTGGGAGATATATTGAAAGAACAATAATTTTTGAATACAATTATATAGATAATACTATTATTTATAGAACTATCTAAACTTTTGTGCAAAAAAATATCTTATTTTTTTATAAAATCATCTATTGCTTCGGGTATATTAAAATCGCAGTCATCTGTCCTATTTTCCAGAAAATAGATAAATTTCTTAAGTTTGCTAAAAGTAGAATAACTCAAAGATCGTTTTAAATTAGTTGCATCAGTAGTTGCTGTTTCTTCGTCTACATCCAAATATTTAGTTAAAAAAATATTGATTAAATTGTTTTCTACTGGCATTTCCCTGTACTCGTTAATTTTTCTCACCCAATAGCCCTCATTATATTTCTTGTTAATACTATTAAAATCTCTCAATTATACCCCCTGATATTATTAAATTATAAAAGAAAATTAAGCCGGCGGTCTGGCAGCCATTGTAAAAACTTTAGGCCCGTGACTTTGCGTCCTGCCCTTTCGGGCAGTTTGCCTTTATCAACTTTGTTTTCGCGAAATGTCAAATTTATGAATAATAAAACAATAAAATACAATCAAGTGAAGAGTAATTTATTGAAATACAATTAGTCTTTAGTTGTATCTAACTTATATAGATATTTCTAAGCTTAAGATAAAAAAAATAATATATTATTTTTTTATAAACTTTTCTACCTCTTTAGGAATATCAAAATCATATCGATTTTCCCGGCTTTCCAAAAAATAGATAAATTTTTTTAGCCTCGTTAGGCTTAAATTGCTCAATGAATGTTTTAACCCATAAGCATCAAGAGAGGCGGTTTTTTGGTCAACACTTAGGTGTTTAGTTAAAAATTTTTTGATCAAATCATCCTTTCCCGGTAGCTCCCTATAGTTATCAATCTTTCTCACCCAATAATTTTCATACGTTTTATTTAATTCTTTCAATTAAGCCTCCCTCTCAACTTGTTGTTATAATGAAATAAAAAACCGGTAGTCTGGCATCCATAACAAACAAATTATCTTAGGTCCATAACTTTGCGTCCTGCCCTTTCGGACAGGTTGCCTTTATCAGTTTTTATTTATATTAATATAAAAGAAAATATATATAGTTATAATAATATTAGTTAGTTCATTTATTATTATAAAATACTATGTTTATTAGAATTATCTATACTTTAGATAAAAAAATATAAAAACTATTTTTCTGAAAATTTATCCACTTCCTCAGGAATATTTGTTTCTCTATGGTCTGCTCTGTTTTCTAAAAAATAAAGATATTTTTTAAGCTTTACAAAAGTACCATAACTTAAAACGTTTCTAACTCTTCGGGCATCTTCAGTAGCTGTTTTTTCATCAATTCCAAGAAATTTAACAAAAAAATTTTTTATTAAATCGTTTGTTAACTTAAGCTGATCTGCTATTTCTATCCCTTCCTCTGTTAAGTTAACATAACCGTATTTTTCATATTTAACCAATTTTCTTTCTGCTAACATTTTTACCATCACATGTGCGCTGGGGCCTTTAACTCCTAAAACATCGGCGATTTCCCCCATTCTTGCTACTGGTTTTTTCTCTTCTATCTCAGATATCCCCACTAAATAATCTTTCATTTTTGGGGTAAGGGATAATTTATTGTTGTTATTCAAGTGCTCTCCTTTTTATGTTTATAACTTTGTTAGTATTTTATAAGATATTTATATTATTTGTCAACTATTTATATTCCTAACATAATTCCCTTATTTTAGTTCAGCCTTAAATATATTAATTAAGTTCTCCGATGGTACATCTGGCTGTTTATTATGAACTGAACTCAAAACATACCTTTCCCCAGAGGAAAATTCCATTATTCATTTTCTTATTTCTTCTTCAACTTCCCTGGGAAAATCATATTAAATATCTTTTAGCATTAACCAGATAAAATTTTAATTTGTCTGGCAGACAAACTCTTTTTGTGAATCATTAATAGTAAAGAGAAAGGCTCCTTTTTCAGAAGGAACACCATCATTCATATCCCAGGTCTGCTGAATTCCTTTGAAAGACTTTACGTTTCGACAGTAATCCCTAATCTTGATCCTGTCTTCTTCTAAATCTGACGATTTACCTGTTACCCCGGTATTTTCAATGGCATCCTTGACCATATAGACGCAATCATAATAAATTGTGGACAGTGAGCTTGGTTCCAGTCCACCATGCTCTTTCTTGTAATCTTCCCTAAAAGATACCCATCTTTCATTCGTACTATTTGGGTCAATGTAATTGTAGATATAACAACCATTCAGATATTCTCCGGCGGTAATATAAAGGGGAGTATCATCGGCACTGCTGAAAATAAGTATTTTAGATGTATCAACCCATCCCTGTTTCTGTAAAGAAATAATTATCTTTGCTGCTTTTTCCGGGCTACAGGTTAATATAAAACCATCTGGTTCTCTTGACAATGCTTTAACAGCAATGGAATCAAACATAATTGCATCAGTCGGAACCTCAACTTCATATACTTCTTCTACCCCTGCATCCAGCAATCCGTCCTTATGAAACTCAGCCATCTGAGGCCATACCGCCTGCTTTTCAATAAATTGGACCATATTTTTTACATTATCATGTAAGCCAGCCCATGTTTTGGTAACCCCGGGAAGCACTTCTTCGCTGGGAGGAAATCAGGATATTGTCCAGGGAAAATAATTAACAGCTACCTCATAGCTGGTAGAAGCAGTCATACAGAATAATTGATTATTTACTGCTACAGGAACAGCAGCTTGAATACATGCCTCTGGTACCGGGCCCAATACTACTAAACTATGATTGACAATCTTGGCCATTTCATTAATGGATTTCTCAGGTGAAACTCCCGTATCATGTTCTAAAACAACCAAGGGTTTTCCATTAATGCCGCCGGAAGCATTAATTTCTCTTGCTGCTCTCTGTGCGCTCCAGGACATATAATTTCCAATACTGGCTATAGGACCGGTTAAGCTGTTCAGAAAATCAATTTTCCATTCCATATGATTTTCTTGGGAAACAGCAGAAGGGGAAATCAGAAATAGACAAAACAATATCAACACTATTTTTACTGAAATGGAAAGAATTTTCCTGTTCCTTGTCATATAAACCATCCTTTCTATGGTTGATTTGTTAATTCAACAACATCTCACAATTTATACTGTAATCATATTATGCTCATTTAAAAAGAGTGAAATCTTTTTATAGACCATAAAGTCAGTAAACTGCGTCATACCTAATATACCTGAAATCAGTCCGATCATTGCTCCGATTTTATTGTACTTCTTAAAATAAATCCAGGAAGAGAATAGTACAAAAGCACTGGTAGAAAGAAAATTCATCACTACTCCGTATGGACCACCCTCTCCGGTAATTAATGCAAAGTAGTTTTAATAAATTATACAACCTACCGTCAAGTGTTACAAAAACTGTCTCCCAAAGAAAGGGCAAAAAAGTTGTTAACTAATGTTTTTTATAAATTGGTAATGGAAAAAATAGTTAGAATAATAAAAGTACTTCAGTATGGTGCTGGAGGACTTACTTCAGGTAATCTCTCCTTATTGTTTCCGTTTATCACTTTATAGCAAAATTAATTCATAGAATATTTCTGACCAATAGGCTTCGTTCTATCATGTGAACTTTATTTGTCCTATACCCCAATGGCTACCTCAACTAAAAGCCATTTCCCGTTTTTTCTCCGGTGAACCTGTCACACATAGACTTGATAATCCATATCTTGCTGTGGTCCATACGCTTCCCAGGTATCTTTTTTTATGCAGATAAAGTCCCCTTTTCTTTAACAATCGAGTAAGAAATAGGAGTCTATCTTTTTCGTCCGAATTATCTAAATTTATTACCCAAAACAATCTCCTTTCTTTCCTGTGTGATTAAAACTCTCTCTTTTTACTATCCCTTTATCTTACTTACTCTCTTTGCTTTCAGGATAGCTGGAAAACCTTATATTGCT
>CAYOLB010000361.1:0-13440 GCA_964404675.1 uncultured Atribacterota bacterium
CAGGGGTAGACTAAAAAAGAATTGACTGTGTACCAGAAAAAATATAATACTGACCAAAAAAAAGTAAAACACTAATGGTTGATTAGCTAATGCTGAAAATATTCTCCCTGGTTTTCTCCTATTTAACATATCAGATCCAGGTCCTACTTTGACTTCATTCAATGTTGCACTAATAATGACTTCAGGCCTGGTTTCGGGAACATAAAAACCAATAACAACCGTGACAACTAGAATTGCTAATACATTACCTAAAAATAATAGCTGCATAAAATTAGTATACAAAAAACCTGCAATCAGTGAACCTATTCCAAACCCAAGATTCAAGCCCAAATAAATAAATGAGAATATTTCCTTGCGATTCTCTGGATGACTAACATCAACCAAAATGGCATCTATGGCAGGATGCACGGCACCGTTAAAAAATGCTGCAAAAATCAGTAACTTTGGAATTAAAAGCGATTCTTCAAGAAATGCGCAGGGGAATAAAAAAACCGAAGTAGCTATTTGAGCCCCTATCAATACAGGTTTTCTCCCAAAACAATCAGCTATTTTCCCACCTATCAATGCTCCACCGATTCTTCCTAACTCAACAAGCATTAAATACATTCCAACCTTATCTGCACTGAGATAAAGATTTTTTGTTAAAAATAAAGTTAAAAATGGGAATACAAAATATCCCATGGAATTGATAAATCTAGCAATAAAGACAAAATATACTACTCTTGGAAAACCGTAGTAAGTTAAAAATATTTTTTTCAATTTTTTAAAACTATTAATTTGCATGAAAGATCATCTATACATCTATTGGTTCATGGTTTAAATCTAAACCGGGATAATTCCAAATATTCCCAATATTGCTACAAATATACCGACAAAACCCAGCAACCCCAGATATTCCAATTCCTTTCTCAGATATTTAAAATAAGCAAAGAAGGCAAAAAATGTAAAAAATAATAATGTGTAAGGATTATTATGTGTGAATCCCTGAAATCCGAAAAAACCAATAAACCCCAGAAATCCATGCCACCAGCTGGGAGTTCTTTTTTTTCTCACTTGCCTTTCTTCTTTCATTTTAATCCTCTCTCTTCTATTTGTTTATTCTAAAACATACCCTTTATTTTTATTTCTAAGGTATCCTTATTTCAAAACCAATAAATATTTTACCTATTTTATTAAGTTATTATAACCTCTAAAAGGTAGCTTTTATAGTTAGTGCTGTTACCTTGAACACCTTGCTTTACACTATAACAACTTTTATCATTATAATTCAAGTAAATCTCTTCTTTAATTATCAAATGTTATCAAGCATCTTCAAAAAATTAAAACTTTTAAATTCCAGCCAAAATTCCTCCATCTACATATATGATCTGCCCATTAACAAAATTAGAAGCTTCTGAGCTTAAGAATATTAATACTCCTACCAACTCTTCCGGATCCCCCCATCTTTTGGCAGGTGTTCGGTTAATTATCCATTGATTAAATTCTTTATTATCCACTAATGCTCTAGTCATATCGGTAATAAAATAACCGGGGCCAATTCCATTTATCTGAATATTATACTTTGCCCATTCCACAGCCATTGCCTTCGTTAACATTTTTAAACCACCTTTTGCTGCAGAATAAGGAGCAATAGTTTCTCTGCCCAATTCACTTTGCAATGAACAAATATTTATAATTTTACCTGATTTTCTTTTTATCATTCCCGCTACTACTTGTTGACTTGTTAAAAATGCACCTGTTAAATTTGTATCAATGACTTCTTTCCAAACTGATTCTTCAAATTCCTCCAATAACTTTCTTCTTTGTACACCTGCATTGTTTACTAAAATATCAATCGGTCCTATCTCATTTTCAATTTTTTTAACCTGTCTGTAAATATCATTCTTTTTAGTAATATCAAAGGCATAACCATGCACATTTTCAATTCCATCTTGTTTGAACTGATCTACTACCTGGTTGAGCTTATCTTTGTTTTTACTCCTGCAGTTAAGAATTATCGTTGCACCTGCGCTGGCTAACCCCTTTGCCATCACCAGACCCAATCCCCTACTTGAGCCAGTAATAAGTGCTATTTTCCCCTTCAAGTGAAATATGTTATTTGTTTCTTTATTCATTATATTATCCAACCTTTCTATATATTTTTCTTAAATTACTTAAATATTACTGTTGGAATAAATCAAATTATCATTAAACCTAATCTAATACAATATACTTTTTAGTAGATGATTTTACTTTTATAACTAATTGACCTAAAGAAGATTAATTTTATTAATAATACATTATCATAACTTATTATTTTATTTTAGATTTTCTCTATAAAATACTAGTTTAAATAATAATAAAATAAATTTGATAGGATCAATAATTTGATTAACCTTGCTCCTGGCTTCGGGATGATAAATAGTATCAATTGGGACAAACCCTATCTTAAAACCATGTTTTGCTGCCTTAACAATTATCTCCGTATCAGATTGAAATCCGGTTGAAGTGAGGGTTATTTTTTCTAAAACTTCTCTCTTAATTACCCTGTAGCCTGATTGGCTATCTATGATTTTAACACCGCTTATTAAAGACACTAAATATGACGAAATAGTATTTGCAAATACTCTAATAAATGGCATCAATTCAGGTTGAAATTTCCTAGCTCCTATAACTAAATCATAGCCTTCATCAATTTTTTTTAAAAACGAAGGTATTTCCTGGGGATTATGTTGCCCATCAGCATCAAGTAACACAAATATTGCTACACCCTCTTTTAAGCCCTTATTAAAACCCTTTTTTAAGGAGCCTGTTTTACCAATATTCTCTTTGTTAATAATTACAGTGGCACCAGCACCTTTAGCAATAGTTGCTGTATTATCTATGGAACCATCGTCAATTACAATAATATTATTAATATATCTTTTACATTTTTCAATGACCACTCCAATATTTTTCTCTTCATTGTAAGCAGGTATAATGGCAATAGTAGAATAATCTTCCTTTTTACTGTTCTTAATACTCAATTAATACTCCATTGCTCAATTGATTTTAAATATGTAAAAATTAGTCCAATTATAATTTCACGAAGAAATATTTTAAGGATTCATTTTTGGTTATTTGGGAAATACCGCTTTATATAGATTTAATTCTGGTTTGCCTTCACGTAATTTTGCTAATTCCGGGACAATCCTGGTAAAATGTTCAGAATTGTTATGTTTTTGTATAGCTTTTTCGTCTATCCATTCTTCAATAAAAGTCATTATCTTACTATCTTTGGTATCCTCATATAAATTATATGATAGACATCCCCTCTCTGCTCTACTGGAATCAACTAATTCCATTGCTTTTTCTAAAAATTTATCTTTCATTCCTTCTTTGACTATAGACTTTACTATAATCGTAATCATTACTCCTCCTTATTGTCTTGGGATACCCTACTATAATTCTATCCATTTTTTTATACCTTTTCTAATTTCTAATTATTCTAGATCATTTTCAGACCTGTCCTCGTTTTCACTTTTGTGCATCCTGTCATTGATATTGATTTTGCTGAATCTATATAGTCTTTTGCTAAAGGTAAGCAGTATAAATCTTATAACCATATTAATTATATTATGCCATATTAGCTGTGAAAATAAACAATTTTTCACAGAATATGTTATAATTTTATTTTAAATGCTGGCAATTAATAGATTATTTTTATTCAAGATGATGATTAGAAAACAATATAACATAATTTTTTCAGTAAGAAAGGCATAAAAAATGAAAAACAGTCTCCCTAGGGCACAAAAAGCATATAAAAATATGGAATTTATCAATAGTTCAGATGCGCGGGCTATTCGCATTTTAGCAGAGTATTTAGAACCTATGCAACGTTTTAGAGACCAAAACATCCATGATACAATTGTTTTTTTTGGTTCAGCACGTACCAAGTCCCCCGTTGAAGCAAAAAAATATTTAAAAAATGTACAAAAACGTTATAGGTCCAAAGACAAGAATCAAGACAACAAGGAATTGGAGAAAGAATTGAAATGTGCTAAAAACCAACTTTTTCTTTCTAATTATTACAACGATGCAGCAGAGCTAGCTAAACGTTTAACTTCATGGTCCAAATCATTAGACTCGAATTCCCGGTTTATTGTATGCTCGGGAGGAGGTTTTGGAATGATGGAAGCAGCTAATAAGGGTGCAAACGAGGCTGGGGGTAAATCCATCGGCCTAAATATTAGTCTTCCATTTGAGCAATACCCCAATCAATTTATTTCTCCTGAATTAAATTTTGAGTTTCATTATTTTTTTATGCGCAAGTTTTGGTTTGTCTATTTAGCCAAAGGATTGGTTATCTTTCCTGGAGGCTTTGGAACATTTGATGAATTTTTTGAAGTTCTTACCTTGCTGCAAACAAAAAAATTAGTAAAACCGCTTCCAATAGTGATATACGGCACCAAATACTGGAAAAAGCTCATTAATCTTGATGTCATGGTTGAATATGGCACAATAAGTGAAAAAGATCTTTCTTTATTCAAATTTTGCGACACTGTTGATGAAGCCTATAATTATTTAACTAAGGACCTTTCAAAATTATATTGTAATATCAAGTAATATAGTTTTATATATTGATAGCATTTAAATGATTAAAATACTATTTCTGCTTTAATGATATAATGGTATAAGATAATCATTTCGCTCATCAATAAATCGCTGTAGATCAAGTTGATAAGAGGCTTCAATCTGTTGTGGTAGAGCTTTTTCTTCTAAATATTGCCCTATTTTATCTGTACCCATAATTTTATCAAACATCACAATATTATCAGTAGTGCTCTTTGGTACATGAAAATCTCCCAGGATAAAGGCATAAGCCAGTGCATAAATACCACTTTTAGCAGGATTAAAGGTATATTTGTCATAGATTTCTAATTTAACACCGCCTGCCTTATCTTTATCTTCGGGGACATAATGAACTCCAGGAAGTCCTGCTGAATTTAACATTTCGGCATATCGAAAAGAATCTAGCCCTTTTCCGCCAATCCAGCGAAATTGGTCTCTTTGGAAAACGCCGGTCCCCTCTCCCAGGCCAGTAGCCATATAACCATACAATGATTCAATGTTTGGAATATTAGGAGAAGTCTGGACAAAGGGAATTCCGGTTTCCTCGAAAATCATTCCACGACGATAACCTTCCATGGTAATCACAGTTAAATCAGCTCCTATCTTACGATTAAAAAAAAGCGCTAACTCTCCCATGGTCATGCCATGGGCCATAGGAATATTATCTACCCCCATAAAAGATTTAAATTTATCTTCCATTACCGGTCCCTCTACAATCGTACCTCCTAAAGGATTAGGCCGATCCAGGACAATGATTGGTTTATTATATCTTTCCGCCGCTATTATACAATACTGCAAAGTAGACATATAAGTGTAGCTGCGAGCACCGATATCCTGGATGTCAAAAAGCAGCACTTCTATTTTTAGTAACATCTCCTCAGTAGGCATCCTGGTGCTGCCATAAAGACTATAAACAGGAATATCATAATGGGAGTGATTATAAGAACCTAGACTAGCACCTGCCCTGGCAATACCATCAAGTCCATGCTCCGGGGCAAACAGTGCTATTAATCTTGCACCTCTCGTGGTAAGCAAATTATCAATAAAACTATTACCTTGGCTATCAACTCCGGTTTGATTAGTAACCAATCCAACATTTTTACCATCAATAAGATAATAATAATCCTCCAATAAAACTTCATTACCTAATTTAACCGGTATTTCACTCCCATTTACAAAGAGAGATAATAATTGCAAAAATAGTATGCCTATTATTAAAATAGTAATAAATTTTATTTTTCTTTTATTGTTTAAGACTACTAAATAATTAGCAATACCTTTTTTAAGGAACATTTCAACACCTTTCACTATAATTAAAAATTAGACCTAATGGATACTTATATTAAAATAATATGCCATAAATTAATCAATATTGCAATAGTAGTTCATATCTATGATATCCTTTGATACCATTATATAGTAATTATTACTATTTAATAATATATATTGACTTATTATTAATATATTGTTAAAATGAAGAAAATATAATCAATTATTTTGAACAAGATTTGACATAATAAAAAAAATCATTTAAGTTTATGTTATAAGCACCTTTTCCTATAAAAGAGGTGATGCTATGGTACCTAAAAATTATTATTTCCCGGGAACTAAAATTCAATACCATAACTTCTGAAATACTAACCCGCACTATTCTTTAGTTGATTAGTGCGGTTTTTTTATAAATATTTATAGTATAGATTGCTATAAAAATGGTAAATAAAAAAGTACAAGGACGGAAAGAATGGAGTAAAAAATGAAAAACAAATTTGCCTTTCAATCCGTAATTTTTGACCTAGATGGGATTGTTACCAAAACTGCTACAGTCCACGCACATGCCTGGAAAAAAACCTTTGATGAATATTTAAAATTAAGAGAAAAAAGAGACCGGGAAACATTTAGAGAATTTACTTACCAGCCAGATTACTTAAATTTTGTAGATGGAAAACCTCGTTATATGGGAGTTAAATATTTTTTAGAATCCCGTAATATCCACCTTCCTTTTGGAGATCCTTCAGACTCACCTGACAAAGAAACTATTTGCGGTATCGGTAATAAGAAAAATAAATTTTTTAATAAACTATTAAAGAAAGAAGGAGCAGAAGTTTTTGATTCAACTATCACACTTATTAAGAGTTTAAAAGAAAACGGAATCAAAATCGGAGTAGCCTCTTCTTCAAAAAATTGTCTACCCATTCTTAAGTCAGTTAACCTTGAACACCTCTTTGAATCAAGGGTCGATGGCATTGTTTCTGCAGAACTTAACTTGAAAGGGAAACCAGAGGCAGACATATTCATAACAGCAGCAAAAAGATTAGATGCCCTTCCTGAAAATTCAGTAGTGGTTGAAGATGCTTCCTCGGGTGTTGAAGCAGGTAGAAATGGTGGATTTGGTCTTGTAGTGGGAGTTGCCAGGGAAAACAATTTTGAAGAACTGGCAAAACATGGGGCAGATTTGGTTGTTCCTGATCTATCCGAGATAGACATTCAAATAATTAATGACTGGTTTAAAAGAAAGCCAAAGCCTTTCTTTCAATGCTTTGATACACTCGAAAAAGCACCTGAACTAATTCCAGAAAAACATATGAAAAGCCAGAAAATATTTATCAATCCCTACTATCAACGTACTGGCAAATCAGTTCTTAACACTGCTAAAAAAATGGTATTTTTCCTGGATTATGACGGTACACTTACCCCTATTGTTGAAAGCCCGGAACTTGCTGTTATTTCTGAAGAAATGAAACAGACTGTTGAGCAATTAGCAAAAATCCATACCGTTGCCATAGTAAGCGGAAGAATGCGGGAAGATGTTCAAAACCTGGTAGGCATTAAGGGAATATTCTATGCTGGGAGTCATGGATTTGACATAAAAGGACCAGGTGGGTTTACTATGATTCATCCGATTGCCAAAAAAACCATTCCACTTGTTGCTGAAGTTATTGAACAGCTAAAAGAACAATTTCAACATATTGAAGGTGCGCTGGTTGAAGAAAAAAAATTCAGTGTAGCAGCTCATTATCGCAAGGTGAAAAATCAAAAAGATTTGCAGTTTATTGAGGAAACTGTAAACAGCATTATCCAAAAATATGATGAGCTTAGACTATTGAAAGGCAAAAAAGTCTTCGAAATTCTACCAAATATTGACTGGGATAAAGGGAAAGCCATTAGATGGATTATGAATGCCCTGGAAATTCCCTGGGAAACCACCTCCGCTTTTTATATCGGAGATGATACTACCGATGAGTATGCCTTTAGAACAATTATTACCAGGGGCACTGCTATTCTGGTAACCGATAACCCCTTTAATCCTTCGGCAGCGGACTTTCAATTAAATTCACCGAAAGAGGTAAAGAAATTCTTTGAACAAATTATTTCAAATTCTACTAAGCAATAATTTTAGTTTTAATAATAACCACGGAACCTCTCCCTGGTCATTAGAATATCATAAATTTTATCCAGGCCAGGAAAAACTTAGAGAAGCTTTGTGTACACTGGGAAATGGCTATTTGGGAACCAGGGGTGCTTTTACTGAGGTATCTGCTTCAAGAATCCATTATCCTGGTACCTATATAGCAGGAGTGTATAACAAGTTAGAAACACAAATTGCTGGCAAAATTATCACAAACGAAGATCTAGTTAATTGTCCTAACTGGCTTCCATTAACCTTCAAAACTGGCAAAGACCAAGAATGGATTATCCCGTCCAAACAAAATATTATCTCTTATTTTCAAAAACTTGATTTTAAAAATGCAGTATTAATAAAAAACTACAAAATTAAAGAGAAATCCGGTAAGATTACCTCAATTGAAACCAGCAGAATTATCCATATGCAGAATATGCACCTGGTAGCCCAGGAATATTCCATAATCCCAGAAAATTACGAGGGCGAAATAATTATCCGCACTGGATTAGATGGAACTGTTGGAAACAGAGGTGTAGAGCGATATAGTGACCTTAATTCACTGCATCTTGCTCCCGATGAAGTTGGCAATTTTTCTGATAATGGCATTTATTTATCAGTAGTAACCAATCAATCTAATATCAAAATTACCCAGGCATCTTCTCTGTACATTACCAGTAATGGCAAGGAAGTAAAACCAATTGCTATTGACACCAAAAAGGAACAAAAAGCTGTTTTTCAGGAATATAAAATAAAGGTAAATAAAAAGCAGAAATACGCAATTGAAAAAGATGTATCTATTTATACTTCCAATGATAAGGATACCAACAACCCTTTAAAAAGTTCTATTGAATCATCAAAAAATTGTCCCGGTTTTGCATCTCTTTATGAATCTAACAAAAATGCATGGTCAGAACTATGGGATAAGTTTGATATTGATGTTGGAGGACATAATTTTTCTCAAAAAACTTTAAGACTTCACATTTTTCATCTTTTAGAGACTGCTTCTGTTCATAATACTCAATTGGACGTAGGAATACCAGCCCGAGGGCTGTCTGGAGAAGCATACCGAGGACATATATTCTGGGATGAAGTTTTTATCTTGCCTGTCTATGACTTCCGTATTCCAGAAATTACCCAATCTACCCTACTATATCGTTACAGGAGATTGGAACAGGCAAGAAAATATGCTCGGGATAATGGATATCAAGGGGCAATGTTCCCCTGGCAAAGCGGCTCCACTGGTGAAGAAGAAACTCAAATTATTCACCTGAATCCCCAATCTGGGAAATGGGGACCTGACAACAGTAGAAATCAAAGGCATATATCCTTTGATATAGCCTATAGCGTCTGGGAACATTGGAAGATAACCAAAGATCTGGATTTCCTAACAAAATACGGAGCAGAATTGTTTCTTTCCATCGCCAAATTTGGAGCCAGCTTAACATATTATGATTCTAATGATAAAAAGTATCATACTACAGGATTAATGGGACCTGACGAGTTTCATGAAAAATTACCCGATTCCCAAGAAGCAGGTCTTAAAGACAACGCCTACACCAATATTATGATTGTCTGGACATTAAAAAGAGCGTTGGATTTAGTTTCTTCTATCTTGCATGATAAACATAAAGCAACCTTACTCAAAAAGCTGGAAATCAATGAAAAAGACCTGAAATTATGGGAAAAAGTAACCAGGAAAATGAATCTGATTATTAACGAGGATGGCATAATAAGCCAGTTTGATGGATATTTTGGTTTAAAAGAATTAGACTGGAAAGCCTATAAAAAGAAATATGGGAATATTCAAAGAATGGACCGGATCTTAAAGGCAGAAGGTAAATCACCCAATGAATACAAAGTTGCTAAACAAGCTGATACTTTAATGTTCCCTTACCTCTTTCCCGTCTCAGAACTAAAAGAAATTTTTAATGGTCTTGGTTATGGATTTGATATGGATATTCTCAAGAAAAATTATAATTATTATGTCCAGAGGACGTCCCATGGTTCAACATTGAGCAAAGTTGTTCATTGTTATATATCTGATATTTTAGGACAGTCAAAGCAATCTTGGAAATGGTATTGTGAAGTTTTAAACTCTGACATTAATGATATTCAGGGTGGCACGACACCAGAAGGCATCCATACCGGGGTTATGGGAGGGTCAATATATATTGCTATAAAAATGTATGCCGGTGTTGACCTGATTGATGGTATAATAAATATAAATCCTGATATACCAAAGAAGTGGAAGCATATCCATTTTAAGCTAAAATACAAGGATGTTTGGTATGTCTTTGAAATAGGTAAACATAATATAACTATCAAATTGTCAGCTACCAGAAAAAAACCTAAGGAATATCGAGAAAAAGTAATTATTCGTAATAAAGAATATCTTTTTGAATTAGATAAAAAGCATGTTATTTGTTTCAAAAGAAATGGAGAAATAAATGATTAAGAAACATATTCTTATTGTTGATGGGGATATTACTCATTCTGAGAGATTAAAAAGAAATTTGGAATCAGCGAATTATATTGTAAAGGCTGTCTATCAGGGTAATGATGCATTAATGACATTAAAAAGACAATGGATAGATTTAATTATTTCATCTATTACCTTGCAAGGAACAATGAATGGTATTCAGCTTTTACAAGAGTTGAAAGAGCACAAAGATTATAAAGTAATACCTGTCATCTTACAAACAAGTAAAATCAATATGGGGAAAATTGCCAGAAACCTGGGAGCAGTTTTATTTATAACCAAGCCCTATGATATAAAAGAATTTTTAAAGCAAGTTGAGGAAATATTCCAGGAATCATAAAAAGAAATTTAGTGAGGTATAAAATGGGTAATCAAAAGAAATTTACAATGCAGGAATTAACTGACAACTTAAAGAAAATTAAAGCAAAAGACATTATGACCGAGAATGTCATAACTGTTAAAAAAAATAATACTCTTGATGATATTGCCAAGCTAATGATAGATAAAAGAATCAGTGGTTTTCCGGTATTGGAAAAAGATGAAATTATAGGGATTATTACAGCAGATGATCTTTTTATGGTAATGGACTTGATAAAGACTGGTGAAATACTGAAAGATAATAGCGATGATAATTCTTTACCCAAAGTGGATTTTGCTATGTCTGCTGAATTTGTCACCGCTGAACCAGAAACGGACCTAGATGAAATTATTGCATTAATGAAATACAGAAATATTCATACTCTACCCATAGTTAGAAACAATAAGCTCGTTGGTGTAATAGGACGTAGAGATGTATTTAAGAATTTCTATTGTACAGTAAAAATTATTTGCTAAATTTTCAAATACTTATTCTCCTATTCTGTCATTCCGGTATAGATAAGCACTGCGTTTTTTAAAAATTCGGCGGTCCCAGGCTGATTCTTATCATAGTATTGCTTAAATCTTTCATCACTAACATACATACGGACAAGACCAGCATGTGCCTTTTTATTGTAGCTTCCCCAATAGAAGGAAAGCCATTGATGATGTAAGTCTGCTGCTTTTTGACCAAGCTCACCCGCAGGGTTACTAGTCTGCATTGCTGCCTTTAGAGTCTTCATTAATTCATTTTCAATTTGCTTCATACTTTCATGTTCAATTATACTCATATTCTTTACCTTTTCATTAGATTTTTTGATTTCCTCTTCCCCGTATAATTCTCTTATTTCCTGCCCATATTTTTCTTCATTTTCTTTAATCATTCTTTTCTTAAATCCTTCAAATTTTTCCTCATTACTCATTGTTATTCCCCTCTCTTTTGATATTATTGTCTTTTCAACATTATTAATAAGAAACATTAACTCCTTTTTCTGCTGGATAAGCTTCTTATGATGTTCTCTTAATGCCTCTATTTCATCAAAACCTTCTGAATTCACAATATTCTTTATATTTTTCAAACTAATACCTAACTGCCTATAAAACAATACTTGCTGCAGCTTATCAATTTCTTTTTGTGTATAAAATCTATACCCTGATGAATTGATTCTGTCCGGCTTAAGTAGACCTATCTCATCATAATAGCGCAATGTTCTTCTGCTAACTCCTGACCAATCAGCTAATTTTTTTATTGAATATTCCATTGAAGGTAAACCCTCTAAAGTTTTTTGACTGTTTTCTTCTTTATAGCTAAAATTATAAACATTAACGTAACGTTAATGTCAAGGTATTTTTTATAATACCAGTATTGCGTCATGCGTATTGCGTATTTAGTCGAAAAGGGAAGAAAAACTCCTGATTTACCTGCCTGCCAGTCACCCAGTAAAAATAAAGTTATAAGATACAAGGTGCTAGGTGCTAGATAAAGGATTAATGTAGTTTAACATTTATCGTATTTTGTATTAATATTTTTTAAAATACAGGATGTTGCTAAGTAAAAAATATAGAAAAAGCCCATCGATAATATATCTTCTGCTTATCGACAGGCTTTTTTGAAATCAGTAATTATAATTATTTTTTTTATATCCTAATATCAAGCACAGGGATCGCAGGTATTACATGGGTCTGTTTCGCATTCGCATTGGTTATAGCAATCACTACATGGGTCACAAGGGTCGCATTCCGGTTCACATGTATTACATGGGTCACATGTGTTACATAATTCATCACAGGGATTATAACAATCACTATCTGGGTCGCAAGGATTGCATTCCGGTTCACAGATATTGCAGGTGTCAGTTTCACATTCAATAAGGTCATAGCAACCACCACATGGGTCGCATGGGTCGCAGGTATCCGGTTCACAGGTATTGCAGGTATCACAAGTATCACATGTGTCAGTTTCACATTCACATAGGTCATAACAACCACCGCATGGGTCGCATGGGTCGCATTCCGGTTCACAGGTATTGCATGGGTCACAGGTATTATCTGTAATATTACTTTCCGAGTCAACAACATAAATTACTATTGTATCTTCAAATCCACCATCTTCAGTAATAACAGTAACTTCAGCCGAACCTTTTTTTATTGCTTCAACTAATCCGTTTTCATTTACTGTTACTTTAGTAATATCATCTGATTCCCAAGAAATATTAGTATTAGTTGCATCCATTGGTTCAATAACAGCAGATAACTGTATTGTTTCGCCTACTACAACAAATTCGTCTCCTTCTTCAATTTCCACACCGGTAACATGGGTTACCCCGGAAAAACAGCCATTCAGTAAAACTCCAATAATTAGTAAAGAAATTATTAATTTAAATTTCTTGTTAATGGTCATCTCTCTTTTTTCTCCTTTAAAAAATTAATAAGTTCATGTAAATTTTTTATAAATTCCTAATTTAATATTTCTGTGTGTTTTTAATACCTCCCTTGTATGAAACTACCTATGAAAGCATAGGGGTCAAATCTTTATTATTGACAATTTATCCCTAATTCTCCTTACTAAATTGCTCAAATTGCCCTCATTATCCTTAGCTATTTTATTTCTTAA
>CAYOLB010000362.1:0-5960 GCA_964404675.1 uncultured Atribacterota bacterium
ACAAGCCTTGCCATAGTAAGGGGAAGGGATGATCTTTCAATAAGCCAGAAGGCTGAATTTGACAGGCAGTATGTTTTTGAATCGGGTCTTTTTATAGACCTTCCCATAATAATAAGGACATTACATATAGTGATTACCGGCAGGGGATCCAATTAACTATTCCATGTAGCCGAAGGTTACCGTAATCTATGTTCTATGCTGATTATTTACCGGTATAATTTTTTATTTTAACCGCAGTTATTTTAGTATACAATGTGCCTAAATATAATAGCCTGCCCTATTTTTGATAATATTTATTAAAGTATGCCGGAAAAATTGAAAGGAGCTTAAGTTCCATGAATAAGAAAATTGCTATTGGGTGCGTAATAGTCTTAGTTGTAGTAATTGTTATTGGCGGTTTGATCCTGGGTTCATATATTATAACTTCCAGAAACAATATGGTTCAAAAAGAAATCGAGATAGATAATGCCTGGGCCCAGGTACAGAATGTCTATCAGAGAAGGCTCGACCTGATACCCAATCTGGTGGAAAGCGCTAAAGGCTATATGCAGCTGGAAAAGGATATTTTTGAGGCCATAGCAGAAGCAAGGGCCGGGATAAGTGAAGCAGAGACAGCAGGTGAACTGGAAAGCGTTAATAAAGAGATCAGTTCTTTTATTGATGATTTTAAAGTTGTAGTGGAGGATACCCCCGAGCTCAAGTCGAGTGAGACTATAAGAGATCTTATGACCCAGCTGGAGGGAACCGAGAACAGGATAGCCGTAGAAAGAGGAAGATTCAATGAAACAGTCAGGGATTACAACATTTATATCAGGATGTTCCCCAGAAATATTATTGCCGGCTGGTTCGGATTTGGAGTAAAAGAATTTTTTGAGGCCGAAGAAGGTGCAGAAGCAGCTCCGGAAGTGGATTTAGAGTTAGAGTAAGTGATGGCACAAACTTTTTTTAGAATAAAGATAAAATTAATTGTATTTCTTATATCTCTTTTAGCTTTTTTATTTATTTTACCTGGATTTATTTTTTGCGATGATGTTGATTTCCCGTCTTACACAGGCTTTATAAATGATTATGTCGGTAAACTCGACAGCAGTTCTAAGGAAAGTCTGGAGGATCTGGCTTCAAGGGTCGAAAAGGATACCGGCAGCGAAATAGCAGTGGCAATAGTTGATAATTTGCAGGGACTTACACAGGAGCAGTATGCAGTTGAGTTATTTGAAGAATGGGGCATAGGAAAAAAAGAAGAAGATAACGGCATCCTTATCCTCATTGGGATCGAAGGCGAAGCCGGTAAAAGGCCCTTAAGGATAGAGGTGGGATATGGTCTGGAAGGTGTCATAACAGATATTGAAGCCGGCAGTATTGCTGATGACATATTGATCCCGGAGCTTCAGAAAGGTGATTTCTATAAAGGCCTCTATCTTACAATCATGGCTATTGCGGATCAGATATATGAAGAAGAAGGTCTGGAGCCAATAAGCGGGGTCTACGATTCCGGCATATCAGCACCCTCTTATGAGAATGAGATCTCAGAAACCCCTGCAGGCGTTTTCTCATTTTTTACCCTCCCATGGATTTGCTGCATCGGACTGCCTTTTACAATGGTTGTTTCAGGCATAATAATCAGCTTATTTAAAAGAAGGTGCCCCAGGTGCAGAAAATTAAAGCTGAAAACAAAGACGACTATATTAAAAAAGGCGACCTCTACCGAAAAAGGTAAAAAACTTGTAGAAAGAACCTGTTCGAATTGCGGATATTATGACAGAAAAGAACTTGTTATACCAAAAAGATCCTCTTCGTGGACCGGCGGGGGCAGTTCAGGCGGCAGCAGTTCTTCAGGCGGAGGCTTTGGAGGTTTCGGCGGCGGGTCCTCCGGCGGAGGCGGCGCAAGCAGAGGCTGGTAATTTGGTGATTATTTATACTTTAAAACTTATTAAACAATTATTAAATTATGTTTAATTGGATAGACTAATCCGAAATCTTAATGCAGGGAACCAGCATATTTGTATTATTACTTTAATTTATAAAAATTCTTTACAGTTCTAATCTTGATTAATAATCGTAAAAAGTATATTTAGCAAATAGTCTATATATAATTTTAATAAATTCATTAAAAGATGCAATAAGGGGTTGCCTGGAAGCCAGAGCAGAAAAAGGAAAACCATTAACGATCTCAACCCGCCAGGTGGAGGTAAAGGTATAGTGCCACAGGTTCCTGTACTAAAACCCAGGGAGGTTATAAGAGTATTTAAAAAATTTGGATTGATATAAGATTTTTCTTTGTTTTTTTTATTTCATATATCTTCTAGTCTTGTATTGCGAAAGACGACAATTTTTGTATCCGATAATATTAAGTATGTCTAATGATGGGGTGATTATAGGCCGGGGATCCAGAAGCAAGTTCTTATAAGTAAAGTAGGGTTATGCTATAATAATTTAGAGATTTGATTTAATTAAACTGGAATAACATTCCAAGGTGATATTATGTCTAAGAAACTAAATAGAATAACTATTGATCCTGACGTATGTATGGGCCAGGCGACTATTAGAGGAATGAGAATAACGGTATCTTTTATTTTGAAGTTATTAGGTTCAGGAATGGATATAAAAGAAATACTGGCTGACTACCCGGAACTTCAAAAAGAAGACATCCTGCAGGCAATACAATATGCTGCATGGTTATCAGGAGAATATACGCGTCCACTTGTGTCAGCTAAGTAAAATGGAATATATTGCAGATATCAATATTTCACCAAAAACCATTCAATTACTTTTAGATAATGGTTATAGGATAAGGCGTGTTTCCGATTTTTTAAAGCATACCGCAAGCGATTCCTCAATATTGGATCTAGCAACTAAAGAAAATAAAACCATTATCACCCAGGATTTGGATTTTAGTGCAATTTTAGCTGAAAGATCCACAAATAAACCAAGTATCATAACCCTAAGGCTTAATGATGTAAAATCCTTAAGAGTTGCAAAAATATTACAAAAAGTGTTACCTCAGATTGAAAATGAAGTAAGTGAAGGTTGCATCGCTATTATTGAGGAAGATAGGATTAGGGTCAGAAAGCTTCCCATTGAAGTATAGGAATCAATTTCTAATCAATAGATACCCCCGTAGAAGTTGATATAGAAGAGAGTGGAAAACTGTAATAAAACTTTTAGAAAGAACATTAAAAGAAGCATCAAAGCTTCCAGAGGTTGAGCAGAATGCTCTGGCAAAATGGATAATAGAAGAACTTAAATCAGAAGATAGATTGGAAAAAAGTGGGTATTAAAGAATTGGCAGCAATAATCTCTTCTCAAGACAAATTCTTATAAATAACTTGCAATTATATATATTATATGAGTATAACTACTCATTATACTAGGCAATAATTTTGTTATCAATATCGTCCAGTCTGGGGAGCCAGCAAATTTCATTTCAATAATTCTGAAATCTTAAACACTTCTTTTTTATCAACAAATCTGTCATTGACATATTTATGCAGTATACTTGATATTAATGTCTGATAGGGGATACCTTCAGTACTAGCAATGGATTTTAATTGTTCAAGGTCATTATTATTCAGTCTCAAAGTTATGACTTTTTTCCCTGAACTTTTCTCTAAAATCGACTCAATTTTTTTCTTTTTCTGTTCAGAAACTCTTTTGTATTCTCTCGCTTCTTTTTCAATTCTTCTTTCGTCCGCATCTAATTTATATTTCATTTTAATTTCTCCTTATAGATCTTATGGAAATTCCTGCTGGGGAATACTGTTTTTATAATAATATTGTCATCCTTATCAATAACACAAGGTACAACATGTATATAATCTCTATATTCCAGAATAAATATCTGCTGCCCTTCTCTTTTTGGATGTTCCAATATATCAATATATTTTTTCTCAATAATAATATCTACGATATCTTCAATTTCGATATTACGTTCAAGTCTTAATTTTGTGGCCTTATTCTTATCATAGATTATCATAAAATAATTATATGAATATAATTTACAATGTCAATATATAAAATTTATATTGTAAAATTTAAATTATATGAGAATATCAATAATAAAGACATTTATTCCCCGACAACATACGGTTTGATTCTTATTGTTGATTTTTTATAGTAGCTTATATAATCTATTTAATACTTTTAAAAAAAACATCAAAAAGGATAAAAGTAAATGCAAAGAATCTTTATTAAATCCTAAAATTATGATGGGCAAGCCTGTAGTTGCCGGTACCAGAATAACAGTTGAATTTATTTTAGAAAAATTATCAAATGGCGAGAGTATTCAACAGATTATAAAAGAGTACCGCAACTGGACAGAAAAGCTATTTTTGCAGCTCTGGATTTTGCCTCAAAAGCATTTAAGGCAGATGTTGTTTATCCAATACATGAGGCGGCTAAATGAAGTTTATAGCTGATGAATGTGTTGATTTACAAATCATAGAGCATTTTACAAAAATAGATTATGAAGTTTTATATGTTCCAGAAATTGAGCCGGGGATTTCCGATAAAAAAGTACTGGGTATAGAGATGTCTGGTAACTCTTGACCTGGATTTCGCTGATATAATAAGATTTTTACCATCTTCGGGGAATGGAATTGTTGTTATAAGATTGATATAGATACTTAATCTCTTATAATAGATAAGGTCTATGGAGAATTGACAATTTTATAATAATTGATAACAAAAGGTTCTTACATTTATGAAAAATATAGCTACATTATCTGTCCCTAATCATTCTGAGGTTGCCAGAGGAACGCATTAATCATTAATTAATTAATAAATCTGGTTTGACTATTGATGAATTTCTAAGTGAACTATAAATGAATTTTTATTACTAAAGATCATTTTGATTCTTACCAGAATTTTTACATTCAATTTAAAAGTTCTCGCTATTGAACTGCCCGGGGAGCCAGCGAATTATGAATTGTGGCTCTTCACCAACAAGGGGGCAACCCGCTCCCTGACAGCATGGCGCTTTTATTGTAAAAGAAGATTTTCAACTAATAACAGAAATACTTAGAACTCTAAATATGGATAAAAATAGTTCTTTACCATAAATTATGGTAATATTAACATAATAATTGGTAAAGGAGCAAAGTTATGTTAGAGCCTATCTTGGGCAATAGTACAATAGAAAAAATATTATTTACACTTGAGTCGTATGGTCAGGCATATCCTTTGGGAGTATCAAAGTTGTTTGATATCCCGGTAAATGGCATACAACAGCAGATGGACCGTCTAGAAAATGGTGGAGTGATAGTCAGTTCGATGGTGGGAAGGACAAGGTTATATCAATTTAATCCAAGGTACCCTTTTTTGAAGGAGCTAAAATCATTGATTCAAAGAGCAATGGATTTTCTTTCTGAAAAAGAATTGCAGCAATATTACCGAAGGAGAACAAGACCCAGAAAGAAGGGTAAGCCAATATGAAAATAGATTGGAAAAAAGTGGGTATCAAAGAATTGGCAGCAATAATCTCTTCTCACTTAAAAAAGCATAATATAGAAGTTGTTCTTGTAGGAGGAGCCTGTGTTTCACTCTACTCAAATAATAAATATATGTCATATGATATAGATTTAGTAACAGATACACCTATAAAAAAAATAACTCCAGTGCTTGAAGAATTAGGATTTAAAAATACTGGAGGGCGCCTATTTGTAAATCCTGAATGTGAATTCATGATAGATTTTCCTGCCCCACCTGTATCAGTCGGTGACGGCCTAATCTCTAAATTCAATAATCTTAAAACACGATTAGGTACAATCTGCTTATTGGCTCCTACAGATTGTATTAAAGACAGGCTAGCGGCATATTTTTTCTGGAACGATAATCAATCTTTTGATCAGGCGATTATGGTAGCAAAAAGGAATAAAATAAATTTTCTTGAAATTAAAAAGTGGGCTGAAAGACAAGGTGAAAAATATAAATATGAGATTTTTGTTAAGAAGTACAATGAATAA
>CAYOLB010000363.1:0-11134 GCA_964404675.1 uncultured Atribacterota bacterium
ATATTCGGAATGGAATTCCTTTTTATGCTGTTAATCCTGATTTTAATTGTCCTACTGAAACAGGTTTTATCCCTGATTGTGGTTCAATTTGTGCTATGATAGCTGCTTCCACAGGAGTTAAACCTATTGTATTTGGCAAGCCATCCCGGTATACACTTCAATATATATTAGATCATACAAATTTAGACGAAGAAGATATTGGCTATATTGGAGATAGATTATACACAGATATTGCTATGGGAGAAGGAAATAAAATAAATACTATTTTAGTATTATCTGGAGAGACTAAAAAAGAAGATTTAGCCTGTTCAAACATTCAGCCAGACCTGATTTTCAATTCACTAAATGAAATAAAATCATTTCTAGATAAAATGTGCCAGTAAAAAGTTAATATCAAAAGAATTTTTATGTCTCCAGATTAGAAATTTGTAAATATTTTAAATTACAGGTGATATTGAAAAAATTATATTTTAATGGTAAAATCTCATACCTATTTATTTGTACCATACTAATATTTAACAATAAATAATTTACCGGGAAGAGTAAGAATGTTTAAAAAATTCATACATTATTATAAGCCTTATAAAGGGCTACTTTTATTAGATTTGGTATCCGCATCTTTAATTGCTGGGGTTGATTTGGTTTTCCCTGCAGTTACCAGAAATTTCATAAATCAGATTATCCCTGATAATCAGTTTAGACTGTTTTATATTTTCATTATAGTACTGGTTATTCTCTCAATAGTAAGAGCAATAGCCCAATATATAGTAAATTATTGGGGACATGCGATGGGTGCACGGGTGGAAAGAGATATGCGAACAGATCTCTTTAAACACTTGCAAACACTTTCTGTTGATTACTTTGATAATGTCAAAACCGGACACATTATGTCTCGTGTTGTAAATGATATAAGCCATATAGGTGAACTGGCTCATCATGGACCGGAAGATATTTTTTTGTCTTTAATCATGATTATTGGTTCTTTTATCATTTTATTTAATATTGAATGGAGACTTACAGTAATTCTTTATGGCTTTTTAGTAGTCCTTCTTTCTTATGCCGTGAATAAAAGAAAAAAAATGACTGAGGTCTTCAGAATGGTCAGGAAAAAAATTGCCAATGTAAATGCACAGCTGGAAAACAGCATCTCTGGCATCAGGGTTTCCAAATCCTTTACTAATGAAGATTTTGAAATGGAAAAGTTTGACCTGGGGAATGAAGAATTTAATAAATCCAGGGAGATGGCTTACAAGGTTATGGCGGAGTTTTCCTCAACAATAATGTTTATCTCAAATTTCTTAAATGTTATTGTCCTAGGTTTAGGAGGTTTTTTTGTCTTCAAAAATATCATTACTATTGGTGATTTGGTTGCTTATCTGCTTTATATCAGTTTTTTCTTGCAACCTATTAGAAGATTGACAAATTTTACTGAGCAGTTACAGGAAGGTCTTAGTGGGTTTGAGAGATTCATAGAAATAATGAAAATCAAGCCCACCATAGTTGACAAAAATGATTCCGTAGATTTAGAAGAGATAAAAGGAAAAGTTGAATTTAAAAAAGTATCATTTAGCTACAAGGAAGAAGAGCTGGTTTTATCTAACATTGATTTAATTATAGAACCAGGTCAGACTCTGGCATTGGTTGGACCTTCTGGTGCAGGCAAAACAACATTATGCCATTTGATTCCCAGATTTTATGAAGTAGAGTCTGGGGAAATTCTCATCGACGGAATTAATATTAAGGATATTAAACTTAGCTCACTCAGAAAGAATATCGGATTAGTACAACAGGATGTCTTTTTATTTACCGGAACAATAGGGGAAAATATTTTATACGGTAAACCTAATGCCACCCAAGAAGAAATAGTTCAGGCAGCAAAAGATGCCAATATTCATGACTTTATAGATAGTTTACCTGATGATTATGATACTTATATTGGTGAAAAGGGCCTTAAGTTATCAGGTGGGCAGAAACAACGGATATCATTAGCTAGGGCTTTTCTGAAAAATCCTCCTATCCTTGTTTTGGATGAAGCAACCTCTTCTTTGGATACAGAATCTGAATATATCATTCAGCAGGCATTGGTAAGACTTACCATTGGTAGAACAGTTTTGGTCATTGCACATCGGCTTTCAACGATAAAAAATGCAGATCAGATTATTGTTTTAACTAACCAGGGAATTGTAGAGGAAGGTACCCATAAACAATTAATGTCCAATAATAATTTGTATGCTAAACTTTATAACGCTCAATTTAAAGGATTTATTCCTGATGAAATTGCATAAATCATTAGTAGATTCTAGGAATTTTATGATAAAAATATTTAAAATGAATTATAAAAAAACAGAAAACGATATCTCTATTTTTCTAGATGAAATAAGAGAAAATTCTGAGAAATACTAGAAAACAGCAGAATCTAATCATTTTCGCTATTTTGCAATTAACTAAATATTAGGAAAACTTAAAACAGGAGTCCGGTCAATTTTATAGCTGTGAAAACCAGAATTATTGCCAACACAGAGTTAACAATTTTACGTATCTTTATTTGATGAAGAAAATGGCTAATTGTTGCACCAAATGAATTCCAGATTAAATTGGAACTGAATCCTAGCAATACTAGAATCATCATAAGCAAGCCCATGTATTTGGGTGTGTGAATAATTGAATATATAAAAACAGTATAAAGTGTCAAAATAAATATATAGAGTTTAGGATTTAAGAATTGCAGTAAAAGGCCATGTCTGAAACTAAAAGGTTTTGACTCCTGTTTATTTCGTTGATAGGAATAATCTGTTTTATAAATCTGATATGCTAAATAGAAGATATATATACTTCCAATCAGTCGCATAATTGGTTGAATCGATGGAATTATTTTCAAGAGAAAATTTGAGAAGAGATATGCAATCAACATTACTAAAATAAAGCCTGCTTGTAGTCCATAAATGAAACTCAAAGATTGCCTTACTCCATAATTTATTCCCATAGAAGTACAGGAAATATTACCTGGGCCAGGGGTATAAATAGTCACAAGTATAAAGGGGACCAAAGAGGCAAAATCGATGTTCTCCATAATTTACTCACAATTTTCTAGGAATTGTTATGCATATTACAGCAAAGACTAAACTATGTCAATAGCAAAGCTTGCTTTATTTTGAATCAGTGTTACAATTATGAAAATAATAACACTAATACAAAATAGACTAGAACTAGAACATTTAATTGGAGGGTTTCAATGATAGAAAAGAAAAAATGGATTTTTATAATTGTCTTGAGCTTACTATTAGTAAGCATTCTCAGTATTTTTTGTTTTGCTGAAGATGCAAAAATCACCGATGTATTGGGTAGAGAAGTAGCAATACCAGAAAAGATTAATAGGATTCTTGCTGTTGGCAGTTCTCTCAGGGAAATTGTTGCTTTTGATGTTGTAGAAAAGTTGGTTGGCATTGAATACAGGGAAAAAGCCAAAACTGACGAGAAGGGTGCCCCCCAGGGGTCAGATTTGGCATACATATTAGCCTTCCCTGAACTTTATAATTTACCGGTGGTTAATGTGGGAGTAGGTGGAAGCGGTTTTAATCATGAAATAATTATAAAGCTAAACCCGGATATAATATTTATGGGGGCAAACAATGCGCAACACGTAAATGATTTACAAGCTAAAACAGGGATATCCGTTATTGCATTGTATACCGATCCAATAGGGACTCCGGAACAAGACAAATTATTTTACAATTCGTTACAAATTATAGGAAAAGTCCTGGACAAAGAAGAGCGAGCTGAAGAATTGATTCGTATCATAGAGGATTACTCTAATGACCTTCAAAATCGAACCGAAGATATTCCTGACGAGGAAAAAGCAACTGCTTATATTGGAGGCAGGGCCTTTTTTGGTTCCCACGGCATTACCGGCACCGATCCCCAATGGCCACCATTTAATTGG
This sequence comes from uncultured Atribacterota bacterium, assembly GCA_964404675.1. GTDB lineage: Bacteria > Atribacterota > Phoenicimicrobiia > Phoenicimicrobiales > Stramentimicrobiaceae > CAZWUL01. Next base: position 3,941 of record CAYOLB010000363.1, read on the forward strand.
GCAAATGTGATAAATCCTGCACATGATTTATCTGATGCAAGCTCTGGGGTAAGTATTGATAGAGAGGTATTGATAGGCTGGAATCCTGAGGTAATATTTTTATCACCTGTATCTATGCCCATTATTGAAGAGGAACTCAGAACTAGTCCTTTGAAAGAGTTAAAAGCAGTTCAAGATAAGAATGTACATATTATTTTACCTTATTGCTGGTATGCCTATAATAAGGAAAATGCTATTGCCGATGCATATTATGTTGGAAAAGTAGTGTATCCAGATGCATTTCAGGATATTAATATAGATGAGAAGAGTATTGAAATATACAGTAAATTTTATGGTGATAGAGCAGAACAGGCATACTATAAACTTAAAGATAAATATAATGCTTTTCAGGAATTTGAATAAATATAAAAAGGTTGGATAATCTGGAGAAATTGCCAAAAAGTATTACCGAGAAATATGAAGAATTAAATAGAAAAAAAATATTAATTGGATTTTGTATCCTTCTTTTCTTATTTCTGTTTAGCCTATATTCATTATCCATTGGAGGATATCAGCTATCATTAAAAGAAATATATGATTCCTTAATTGGGGAAGGGGAGGTTTCAGCTAATTTAATTATTTGGAATATACGATTACCAAGAATTATAGCAGCCATTATTGCTGGAATATCGTTAGCGGTTTCAGGAGCTGTAATGCAATGTACTCTTCGAAATCCTCTTGCTTCACCTTATACTATTGGGATATCACATGGGGCAATGTTTGGAGCTGCTTCCGCTATCATCTTATTTGGAATTGGAGGTGCTGAAAGCACCGGGAAAATATTTATAAATAGCCCGTATTTAGTAACATGCTTTGCATTTATAGGCTCGTTTGTAGCAGCTTTGGTAATTATTTTATTGGCTAAATTAAGGAAATTTACACCTGAAGCGATGATTTTAGCAGGCATTGCCATGGGATCTTTATTTTCTGCAGGAACAATGGTCATCCAATATTTTGCCAATGATTTACAATTGGCATCAATGGTTTACTGGACATTTGGAGACCTGGGAAGGCCTCTTTGGACAGAGATTGGCATTATGGCGATTATTATGTTTTTTTCTCTTATTTATTTTATTTATAAAAGATGGGATTATAATGCCCTGGAAAGCGGGGAAGAAAGTGCAAAATCCCTGGGAGTAAATACTGAGAAGACAAGATTAATAAGTATGTTAATAGCGGCACTTTTAGTATCGGTTAATGTAGCTTTCTTAGGTATAATTGGCTTTGTCGGGTTGATATGCCCCCATTTAATAAGAATAATAATAGGAGGAGATTATAGATTTTTGATACCCGTTTCTGCCTTATTTGGGGCAGTTCTATTATTAGTATCAGATACCATTGCCAGAACAATAATATCTCCGATTGTATTACCTGTTGGTATTTTAACGTCTTTTATGGGTGCCCCGTTATTTTTGTATTTATTGGTAAAAATTTACAGGTAGGAAACACATTAGGATGACATTCTGCTTTGAGAGCTAATTATGCGTGATATAATAAAGAAGAAGGATTTAGTTGAGGGAGATTTTGGCCATGATTGTATCGGTTGATAATGTATATTTTTCATATAATAGTAAAGATGTTCTGAAAAATTTAAAATTTGAAGTAAATAGAGGTGAGGTTGTATCAATACTTGGGGTAAACGGGGCCGGGAAATCAACCCTTTTGAAATGTATCAATAGAATGTTGAAGCCAAAAAGAGGAACAATATTAGTTGATAATTTTAACCTCAACAGACTCAATAGTGGAGAGATTGCCAAGAAGATGGCCTATGTTTCCCAAACTGTTCATAGTAATTACATAACGGTATTTGATGCAGTATTATTAGGCAGGAAGCCACATATTAAATGGGAAGTTTCCAAAAAAGACATTGAGATAACCAGTAATATCCTGAAATTAATGAATCTTGAAGAGCATGCCTTGAGATATACCAGGGAACTAAGCGGTGGAGAGCTACAAAAGGTAGCACTTGCCAGAGCATTGGTCCAAGAACCGCAAATACTCCTTTTAGATGAACCGACCAATAACCTCGATTTGAAAAATCAAATGGAGGTGATGAGAATTATAAGGAATATTTCAAAATCTCAAAATATTGCTTCTATTGTGGTTATGCATGATTTAAACCTTACTTTGAGGTTTGCAGATAAATTTATTATGCTCAAAGATGGAATGATCTATTCCAAAGGGGATAGTAGTATAATCAACTCTGAAAATATAAATAAGGTATACAATGTAAATGCCTATGTTGATAACTATAATGGGATACCTATCGTGGTTCTGGCATAGTGGTAAACTAGCAAAAAATGTATTCGAAACAGTGGTAAGGTAAATTACATAACAAAATTACGAATTAAATATAAATATCAATAGGTGGGAAGGATAGACCAAATAAGGGGCTGCCTTCTCTAACGAGGGACATTTTTTAGGATTAAGGTTTCCATTTTCATTTTCTTTTTACTTGTATATTCATAAAGAAACATTTTTAAAGCTGAACAAATTGTGAAAAAAAAATGAAAGAGAGGAAAAGAAAATGGAAAACATTAAAAGGTGGGAAGAAGAAATATTTGATATTATTAGAGAAATTATTATTGAAAGGGTTTTAGAAGAGGAATATTAGGTTGATTATATTCTAATTTTTTAATTTTAATAGCCCATTGCTTGGCAATCAATTATTAAGAAGATTAGTTAGAAGAAACAATCAAATGATTAATCGTGATTGTTTCTTTTTTGTTTTCCTAATAAAAACTTTCAGAAAAAAATTATTTAGAAATTCTTGTTTTTTTGATATTCAGTGCTACAATCATTATAATGTAAATATAATTATTTTTACTTGATATTATAAGCAGGTAATAAGGAGGGGGATTATATTTGAATATTGCATTGGATGTTATGGGTGGAGATTATAGCCCTGAAGAAACATTGAAGGGAGCTTCACTTTTTTTACAGGAATATAATTGTGAAATTACTTTATTAGGAGAGAAAAAACTAATTGAAGAAGGAATCAAAAAATATTCTATCAGGACCGAAAAGGTGAATGTAATTGATTGTTCCGATAAAGTTGAAGATGATGATTTGCCAACAGAGGTCATTAGAAAAAAGGCAAATTCTCCTGTTATGAAAGGCATGGACTTATTAAAGGCAGGAGCAAGTGATGCCTTTATCTCAGCAGGGAATAGTGGTGCAGTGATGGCAGCAGCTCTTTTTAAGCTGGGATGTATCAATAATATCAAGCGCCCAGCCATTGCCGCTGTTTTGCCTACCCTGAAAGGGAAAAAGATTATTCTTGATATTGGAGCCAATGTCGATTGTAAACCAATACATCTGCTTAATTTTGCACTAATGGGGTCAGCTTATGCCAAAGCCGAACTTCAGCTAAAAAATCCAGAAGTGGCATTATTAAATATTGGAGAAGAAAAAAGCAAGGGAAATCGTATTAGCAGAGAGACCTATGAGTTGCTTACCAAAAGAGAGGATATTAATTTTATTGGCAACATTGAAGGTAGAGGGGTTTTTATGGGAATGGCAGATGTAACTGTATGTGATGGTTTTATGGGGAATATTTTTCTAAAGACAGTAGAAGGACTTGCCAAAATGTTTATGACCGATTTTAGTTCAGAAATTTTGGATAAATTGCCAGATAATGAGACTACCAATCTATTAAAGGAAAAACTTTTTGAGTATGCCATAAAGAGAGATTACAAGACCTATGGTGGGGCTCCATTGCTGGGAGTTAATGGGGTATGTTTTATCTGTCATGGCAGATCTAAAGCGATAGCGATTAAGAATGCCTTAGCTAATGCAAATGTCTTTATTGAAAATAAGGGCATGCAATATCTTAAAACAACAAGTTTTAAATTAGAATAACCTTCCAAGGATAAAACCTAATAAAAGACCAATTAAAAAAATAGTGGTTAAGATTTTGGCATCCTTCACCATTGCTATTCCTTTAAAGCGAATCACAATTAAAGAAACAAAGTAGGCGGCAACATTCAATGTAACAAATATTGGCCAGGTAATTACTTTTGCAATTAGTGGACCTATATAAGGAATTGACTGGATTAATGTCAGAGCATAGGTGAACAGATGGCTGAACATCTCGATACCTATTCCTATTAATGCAAGCAATGCAGCTATTAGAATATTATCAATATTGCTGTACTTAATTAGATAGTAGAAAAGAGCAATTAAAAGGGTAGCTAAAAAGACATTCCATGTTGAGATTTGCCCTTTTTTTGGAATTTTTGGCTTAAATTCGGGAATATAATGCTTTTCTTGTTTAGAATTATTATCATTCATTTCAATTGAAATGTGCTCCGGATTATTTTATTTAACAGGTAATAAGTTTATAAATTTAGTTTTATTTCTAAAATGGAAAAAATTAAGAATCAGAAGAAAAAATCATAGTATTTGTTTCATCATATAGAAATATGATATTTTTTGTCAAATGTTTTATTAATTCGTATTGCGTCGTGAGTATTGTGTATTGAGTCAAAGTACTGTGGGGTGTAATAGTTAGTAAAAGAGGTTGTTGTCTATGACTCATATTGTTATTTACAAATGACCAAAAACAAGAAATCTTGTTTTTTAACTAAAGAATAAAGTATAAAATAATTCCTGATATGATTGTTAGTGGGATGGCAAATAAGAGCCTTAATCCAATAATATATGGTTCAAAAAAAATAAAATCATAAGCAATACGACCCAATCCAATTGCTCCATAACCTATAAGCATGGTTAGAATAATACTGATATGTGCGCCTTTCTGGAACAAAGAATGAATAATTGGGTATGCTGCATAAGGTCCGCCCTGTAGCAATCCTGCTAAAAGTCCTCCACTTATAATTCCCTTTATACCACTTTTCTGGCCAAACCATTGCATGATTAACTCATCAGGCAGTAAAATGCTTATTGCTTGGGCAATCAGAAGTGCGGCAAATATTAGGGGAATTAGGCTGAAAAATGAACCTAAGGCCTCTGAGAAACCTTTTTTCGCTGTTTCGGGTTTAGTGAAAAACAAATAAAGATACAATATAATTGCTCCCAATACAATAATCCGTTGAGCCCAATTTTTTCCTATAATAAAGAAAATCCAGTTCATAATAAAGACCTCCTCTATCTTGGTATTTTAATTTTCAGTATAACACATAGAAATATTTACTTATGTTTAAAAAATTAGACCTGAAATATATTATTTGTTAAAATCAATATACTCTATAAAAATTATGAGTGTTTACAAGAACAGATATTTTAAATCAGAATTGTTCTTATGTTCGGATACTAAAACAAAGGTGTTAGAGATGTCTATTCTATCAGTGATATTTTTAGCGATTGGTTTGGCAATGGATGCTTTTGCTGTTTCCATAACAGGGGGTATTGTTGCAGACAAAGTAAATTTCTTCTATGCTTTTAAAATTGCCCTGTTTTTCGCCATTTTTCAGATGGGAATGCCCTGGCTGGGCTGGTTATTGGGTAGGGGTGTTTCCCAATATATTGCAAAATATGATCATTGGGTAGCTTTTATTTTATTATTAATTGTTGGGAGCAGGATGATTTACGGATCTTTCCAGGATGGTGAAAAATGTAATTCTCTTGATTTTAATAAAATTTCGGTATTGATATTTCTGGCAATTGCTACAAGTATTGATGCCTTTATTGCTGGAGTGAGCCTTTCTCTATTAGAAATAAACATTATTTCGGTGATTGTTGTTATTGGAGGAGTAACATTTTTTCTAGCTCTGATTGGAGTTAGAATAGGGAAGGTTTTGGGTTGTTTGGTTGAGAAATATGCTGAATTGACCGGTGGCATTATCCTTATTATTATTGGTATTCAAGTTTTGGTACAACACATTTATCTTTAAGCAGTAAAACACAACGATTGCCTGATTTATATTTTAAACAACAAGCTATTTGTTTATTTGTTATATAATAAATAATTAATACTAAAAAGAGGTTAAAATGTACAAATTCAGAAATAAAAAATTCCCTTATAGAACTATTGCAATAATTTGTTTTTTATTAGTAGGACTATTAATCACGTTAAATGGCTGTATTTTTATCCCCAAAGGTTCAATATTTGTAACCAGTGAGCCTTCAGGGGCAAAAATATATATCAATGGTAATGATGTCAATAAAAAAACCCCATCGTTGATTTCACATCTTTTTCCAGGCTCTTATTCAATCAAAGTAACCTTAGAGGAAAAATCTATTGCCAGGGAAGATTCAGTGGATGTTTTTCAAAACCAGGTTACATCTGTACATTTTTCTTTAGTATCCAAGACAGATTATCGAGCTTTATGTGTGGGTGTTGATGATTATAAGGACATTGGTATAAAAGGTTTACATGCACCTTCTTATGATGTTGCAAGACTCATAGAAGTATTTGAGAATTCCCGTTTTGGCGATGAGCAGCTCACTTTCAGCAGCATAGATACCCTTCTTGGCAGCCAGGCTACCCGAAATAATATCCTGCAGTCAATTTCATCATCTTTTACAGAAGCAGATAATAATGATGTTTCATATTTTTATTTTTCGGGGCATGGCTGGGGTGGTAATGGAAATATAAGTACTATATTACCTTATGATGCTGACGCAAATGATGAATTTAATGATATCAGTACTGATGATTTGGCTTTGGCACTAAGCACGATACCAGGGATTAAAGTCGTAATCCTCGATTCCTGCTTTTCCGGAGGTTTTATTGGGAAAGATGCTTCTATTTCCACTCGCAGTATAGAGATAAATGACACTAAACAGTATAATGATAATATAATAGACTCTTTTGAATTATATGATTTACAATTAAGAAAAGATAATCTTGCAAAAAAATCGTTTAAAGTTATAACTTCTGCATCCGGTGACCAAGAATGTTTCGAAACCCTTTATCACCCTGTTGATGGTAATCCATTTGGCTATTTTTCTGCCTCTCTGAGTGAGGGATGCGGTTACAATGATTTTATTGCGCCTTTGCCAGCTGATTATGATATGAATAGCCAGATAACTTTAAATGAAATATATCTGTACATTCAAGACTCCTTAAAATTTACCAGTCAGGATGTTCAGGTTTATCCTATCAATTCTTCTTTTAGCTTTCTAGAATACTAAACAAATGTAACGAGTTATAAGAGTTGACAATTATTAAATATTCGATATAATAAGTAG
>CAYOLB010000364.1:0-8077 GCA_964404675.1 uncultured Atribacterota bacterium
TTTTCATGTAGCTAAGAAAGCTATCAATATAATTTCTCATATCTACTTTTTCAACACAAATTAAGAAATTATATCCTATTCAGAATAGTGCTCGGCTTACAGACTAACTCCATAAATCTACTTTAAGAAGTATACCTAAAGTTACCGATAAACCTCTTACCAGGCATTAACATTTAGCATAAAAATACCACGTAGAAGGCATTTTTATTAATTTATATTATCTGGCTTTTATCTAAGAATTTAAACTAAAAATTTACCAGAGAAAGGTAAAAATAGGATATATCCATCATATATCCTATTTTTTATTTTTTAACAATAAATACAAAAAAGATTGGGGAAAATACATGAATGATTAATATGAGGTGAGGATGTGAAGGATGTGAAGATAATATATAAGAGACTTGTAGTAAATTTAAACACTAAAAAATTTTAATCTCTGCCTTTATTTATCTTCACAAACTTCATAAGTTCACAAAAGGGATAATTTCTATTTTATTAAAAAATATAAAGGAGCTCCAAGTGAAAAAGAAAACTAATGGAAAACTTCAAAAATTTAAAATACAAGAAAAAGATATTACTCTTGAAGTTTCAAATGGAAAGCAGCTAAAAAAGCTTGAAAAAATATCCAAAGAGCTAAATAAAAAAAGCTACATGTATATACAATCCAAGCCAATGCTAAAAATAAATGAGATAAATGAAAAATCAATCAGCGTGGTTTTGAAAAATTTAGCAGGGAAGCTTGATGATAAAAGCAATAATATAACTACGAAAGATAGGATTTTTAAAGAGCTCATATTGGGTGCATATCAGGACAGAATGATTGCCTACATAATTAGTGCTGAAGAAAAATACAGGGATATGGAGGTAATCCAATCCATAAGGCAGAAGGCAGACAATCACCTGGTAAGACCGATAAAGGCCTATACCGATTTTAAGAAGCCCCCTGTAAAGGTATCCGTTAGAAACCTTGACCAGATTAATATCTCAGAAAAGCAGGTTAATATAAGTGGGAAAAATACAAATGATTTAGACAAGAAATGAAAAAATTGGCTGAAGATATGCCCTGCATAGATATTGGTGATATAAAAAGTATTTTAGCCGGGGGTAAGGAAAAGCAAAAACTAGAAATTATAATATTAGATAAGTATGTTGAGGTTATTGATGTAGCATCTGCTGTCGGTAATTTTGGCGGGCTTGTTTACTGGTTTGTGTGTCCCGGCTGCAAAAGAAGGGTAAAAAAGATTTACTTATCTTCCGAGAATAATGTATTTTTATGCCGTAATTGTCTTGGTTTAGCTTATAGAAGTCAGAATATAAGGAAGTTTATGAAAACAGGATATTTAAAGAAAATAAAGAAGGCTGATGATTTGGAAAATAAAATTAAAAGAAGAGAGGAGGTTGTAAGAAAATTGGTGGAATTCTATAAATAGATTTAAGGAATAAAAGACTTGTTTTTTAATAATAAGTTAGAACTTGATAGTAATTGTAGTTTATTAGTTATGGATTTGGTATAATTAATAAAAAGTTAATAGTTTTTCAATTAGATCCTATATGGAGGATATGATGAAAAAAATAATTATTGTCCTACTGATTATTACTATATTTTTTATTTTCACTTCATGTAAAACTACAATAGAAGATATAAAGGAAACTTCTACAGAGACTACAGTAATTCCAAATTCTACCGAAGCAACATCTGTTGTAGAAGAAAAAATATCAGGATCCATAGAAGATGAAGGTATTGTTATTCCTGAAATAGAGGGTTTATATTATGACAGAGAAACCAATATATTTAGTACATTGCCAGATAACAAATATGGGTTAGGAGCGGATGTTAAAGTTGGGATTTTTTTAAAGGATGCATTCGAGCTAAATGGAGTAGTTGAAAATTCTATTTGCCTTATACCTAAAATAATTAAAAAATTACAGGATTATAATTTGTATACAAGTCATGAATACCAGTTTCCTATTCCATTTGATTTAGTACGAACAAATTCGGTAATAATGACTGTAGAGCCAATAGAGCTAGATTATGATGATTCCGAAAAAAAAGATTTTTATTTTGGTAAATACACACATTTACAGATAAAGATTCCTAATAATATAATTATTTATGCACCTACAGAAACAAAAATTACGGAGGGTTGGGATGGCTGTATTATATATAGCAGGAGTTTTGAAGAATACAAGAATTATTCTGGAGAAACGTTTAGATTTAATTTAAGTCCTGATACTGTAAGCAAAATATTATATGAAGGTAAAGAAGATATCCAACATGCAAATATGACAATACAAACAAGAGGAATCTCTAATACCGAACTATTAATAAATTTAGACGATATAAAAAAATATGATGATTCTGGTGAATATAGTCAATATAAAACCGAAACTGATGTCGGAACGCCAATATTAAAATTAAATAAGGGCTCAGATGAAGAAAATGATGATTTCCCACTTAAAAGTGATTATAAACTAGAAATATATTATCTTATTTATAAAGTTATTTTTAATGAACAGGAAAAACGCTGGACTCCTATAAAGGGTCTTGAAACTGCTGAAAATGTTTTTTTAGAAATTGAAGACACTAAAGTATCTGTTATTCCTCAGGATGACTTTCCTTCAGATGAGGAGATAAAAAATAAAAATTCTAAAAATAATATTCTTATTTCAGAAACAGATGATACTTTTGATGGAATAAAGATAAATGGACTTGAAAATTTATGGAGATATAACAGGTGGGTTTATTTAGATGAAGAAGGTAATGAAATTATTGCATATTGGGATGAGAAAAATAATAGAATAGTTTTTTTAAATAATATATTAAAAGGCGCGTGGCAGGGTCTTTTTGTCGGCTTGCCTCTAGAAAGGGTACAGGAATTACAGCAATCTAAAGGATGGCCTCCTGCTTTTCCGTTCAATCCTTTAAAAGCAATAGGATTTACAGCAGAAGTTTGTAACGTACAAATTTATGATGCTGAAAATGAACAAAAAAATGTAACTGTAATAGTTTTTAATTTGCCTCCTAAAACTGATATCGTAGCTTCAATGGTGGGCGCACTTACCTGGGGTGGAGGGGATTGTTCCGAAGAAGGTTGTAAGACACTCCATTTTGGATTAAATAACGAGTTAGGCAGGGTAGAATTTTCATATATATTAGAAGAAGCTATTGATGGAACAGAGGCCAGTGAATTTATTCCTGGGACATATCAAGAGGGAGAATTGTTGTTTAAAACTATGGATAACACAAATTTAACAAATAATTTCTCATTAGTTCAAACCCCAAAAGCAGGAAACCTTGTCATGGTTATGAGGGAACCTTGCAGTGAATTTAATTGTCCATTGATGTCAATAGATTTTAATTCTTTTCTTAAAGACGAGAAGGGGAGGATTGTATATATCGAGGATGATAGTGGAATAGATATAGAATCAACACCATTTATAGGAATTGAAATTGGGGAGAACACAACAGATATAGCAGGAGTGTATATTCAGAGTGTTGTAGAAGGATATCCAGCAGCTGAATCTGGCATAAAGGCTGGGGATATAATTGTTGAAATTGATGGAGTTGAAATAGAAGATCCTTACCAATTACTTGATCAGCTTTTATGTAAAGAAGTTGGAGATCTAGTACAGCTAAAAATATATAGGGACGGAGATTATATCAATGTAGGCGCCGTTTTAGCTGAAAAACCTGTAGAATAATTCCAGCAATTTTTAATTTTAAAATTAAAATATTAAACATATAAGATTATTATTTTTAAATAGAAAAGTATGAATAAAAAAATATTTCCTATTTTCCTAACTCTTCTATTTATTCTAATTATTACCTCATGTAAAACTACGGATGTTAAAGTAACAGAAGAAACTACAACTGCTATCGAAACTACACCAATCCAAACTCAAGAAAAATTAGAAGAAAAAGAAACCCTTGTAGAAAAAGAAAGCTCCGTAGAATATGAAGAGTTTAGCGAAAATATTTCCTTTCATTTAATCCAATTGGAGATTATAACGGATTCAGACTGGACGACACTGGTAACAGAAAATACAGAAGATATTAAAACTATTAAGCTTGAAAATAAAATTGGTGAGGTATCTAAATATATTATAAATAGTAAGTATATATGGTTGGACCAGGGCATAGAAGCTGCAGAGCAAAATAAAAAAGTAGGGCTTATTGTAAATTATGCTTTATCTTCTGATTTAGTAAACGAAACTATTGATTTTATATTATACAAAGGTGACCTAAATACTACATCAATAAATATTTATTATATCAGTCAAGATGGTAAAGAATTAATTCAAGAAATGGAGCATTCTGGAGTAGCAGAAAGTAGTGCAAGCCTAAATCCTAAAGAGTTTAGTATTGATCTTAGTATATTAAAAGAATTTGAATCAAATAAAACAGAGATCAAATATAAAAAATCTATCCCAAAAGCTGTTTGGGCTTTTTACTACCCCTGGTACACAATGGATACCTGGGATAGCGATGTACTTGTTGATAAGGCTATCTCCTCTTATGAGTCAAGTGATCCCTTGGTGATAGAAGAACATGTAAATCAGGCAAAAAGCGCGGGGATAGATGGTTTTATTTCATCCTGGTGGGGTCCCGAAAGCTTAACAGATGACAATCTAAGGGTTCTTTTAGATGTAGCAAAAGACAAGGATTTTTCAATATCAATTATTTTTGAGACCCTATCTGATTACGGACCAAGGGACAAGCAGGAGATTAAAGACTGGCTAGAGTTTATAATAATAAATTATGGTAGCCATCCAGCTTTTGCTAAAGTAGAAGATAGACCGGTTATTGTTTTATATGAAACTGGAAGTGTTTCAATCGATATATGGAAACAAATAATCGAAGAGTTAAGAAAAGATGGAAACGATGCAGTATTTCTCGCTATGGGGTATAGCATAGATAATTTAGAGGTGTTTGATGGGATTTATGAATACGGTGTGTTTAATATTACGGATCACGAAGCATTATATAAAACAGTTTCAAGCGCAGCGCATTACTATCAAATATTTAACAATTCTAATGAAAGAAAGATTTTTGCAGCTACAGTCCAGCCAGGCTATGATGATAGGTTGATTCCGGGCAGAGAGGGTAATCTTAAAGACAGAGAAGAAGGCAGCTTTTACATAAGCACATTTGATGCAGCAATTAAGAGCGATCCTGATTATATCTTTATTACATCATGGAATGAATGGTTGGAAAATACTCATATAGAAAAAAGTGAAATGTATGGGGATAAATATTTAAACATAACGAAAGAATACGTAATTAAATGGAAAGAAAGAGAAGAAGTAGCTGTTAAAGAAAAAGAAGTACCTACTATTGAACTTGAAATATATGAAGGCCCTACTTATTTGGAAGAAAAAGATGTTTGTTATTATAGAGTAAAAGCATTGGTAACTGGTAATCCTAGCCCTAACATCGAATTCATAAGGGACGATAGCAATGGTGCTTTGGGATACGAAAAAGCTCAGGTTAATCTAACAAGAGATGACCCTAAATATAAACTTATTGCTACTACAACAAATTCTGAAGGAAAAGCTACAGATTCTATAAAACTAAAATGGGATTGCGGAGAATTATTAGAAGAGAAAACATATAAAACTGGTACAAATAACCCACGTTGGCATATTCTTGTACTAATATTTAGTTCAGTTGATTTTAAATATGTAGATGAATCAGGGATTCAGCATCATGTTGTTACATCCATGACTCAAGAAGAAAAGAACCGAGCAAAAAATGCAGCAAAACAATTTTTCGAATCTGATGTTCCAATTTTAACAAGTGGTAACATGTTTCCTATTCTGACTATACGGTACCCTGACCAACCGATAACACAACTTGATTCTTTCTGCGGTTATTTCCCAAATATGTCCAATATCTCATCAGAATGTGATCCAACTTTTGATTCTATAATAGTTATATGGGATAGCACTGGAACAGACTTAAATTCTGGCCAATCTATAGATCTTCAACAATGCGGTGGCCTTGCAGTTCCCAATGGGACAGGACAGACTTACTCAACTTTCCAGGTTGATTCAATTAGATCTAATGATCGAAATATTTTCAAACACGAATGGGGTCATTCTATTTTGTGGTATTTCGAGGCTACTGGAAAAAGTCCTTATCCAACAGTTAATAATCATATTAATGATCAAGATACAATTTATGTAAATTGCATTACAGGTAATCCGTATATACTAGAGGATGAAAACGACGATAATCCTATTCCAAATTCAATTTATAACAATTACTCTGGATTTACTCACGACTACTATTCAGGAACTACTGCAACACCCGATCAGCCAAATCGTTGTATTGGAATAACACCAGAAGCTTGGGCATCTGATGGGCCAGTAACTAAAATTCTTTGTGATAACCTATTGTAGCAAACCCCTTATTTAACAAAATCAAAAAAGCTATTTTTAAAAACTATTTTAAAAACTATTTTAAAAACTATTGACAATATTATGCTAATGTTGATATATTATTAATGGATCGTGGATCACGATCGGCAAGTCCCTGAGGGGGCTTGTTTCATTTATGGGAATATTTTTAATCCATATCCTAGGTAATCAGATCCTGGGAATTGCCTATAAATTTTATTTTCTAAGGCTTCGAATGCTAAATTAATTCTTTCCGGATATATTACCTTTGTAGCAATTGGGTATGCAATTAAATCTGAGATTTGAGTTCCAATATTATTTTCATTTTTACCAATAAATTTAAAAAATTTGATTTTATCTTTGAATATTGTACTCGTAACGTAGTGGGTTCCATTGGATAGTATAAGCTGATATTGATTATATAACTGGTCGTCTTCTTTTTTGCCTCTTGATTCTGCTATTATAACAATATGGTTGCATTTAATGTTATCAGTATAAAAAATACTTCTTTCCATAATGAAAGAAAGTGAAATATCATAAGGATTATCTGCTCTGGGACCATATTGCTCAATTAATTTATTTTTATTTATTGCAGAAGCGATAATTGAAAATTCAGAATTCTTCATTAAATTGTCCAGATCTTTATAGAATAATAATCTTTTATTTAAATCACCCAGACATTTAAATTCTTTTTGCCATTTTCTAATGTCCCTCGAATGCAATATTATGTTTTTATTATTAAAGTGTTTAATTTTTAATTCTTCTACTTTTCTAGTAAATATGTTTTTAAAATAATTTTCTTCAAATACACAGCAGGCAAGTAAAAATATAGGATATTCTTGATTTATTTTTCTTAATCCATGATGTCCTGATTCATCTAAAAATAGAAGGCATAATTCGTTTTTGATTTTATTTTTTACAGTCATTATATTTTGAAATTAATCAATTAGATAAATTCCAATATCAGTAATTTTATCAGTATTAATTATATTATCAAAATAAAAAGTTGTTCAGTACGCAATTATTATATTGTTTTGTAAGCAAAATTTTCAAGAAGTGTTAATATTTAAATATTTTTTAACTAACGGTAGCGGGATAATTCCGTTATATAATATTGTTAGGAAATAATATCAGTTATCACTTTTCCTTATACCGGTATAGTAGAGTATGGAAATAATTAGTTTATCTCTTATTTTGTTTTTTCTGCATCTTAAGGGTGCAAAGTCTATAGACCTTATAATTAAATCCACCTCATACTTTGAGATTACAGAAGGGATCCTGCATACCTTTTTGGGAACCCTGATTTTTCTTGTTGGATTTTTAACTATTATTTTTTCTTCCTCAAGGTAGTTAAAAAAGCTTTTTACGGTTGCAATTATTTTTGATATGGAGCTCTGGCATAAGGACCTGCTTTCTTTTGAATAGTAGAAGTACTGCCTTACGGTACTTGTACTAATTAAGTTTATATCCAGGATATCTGTATAATTGGTTATATAATCAATGAATTTTTTAACCTCTTTTTTGTAACCATAAATTGTAGAAGGAGAGGCCATTTTTTCAGTTTTTATGTAAGCTAGAAAGCTGTCGATATAATTTCTCATGTTCTTTTACACAGCGAACTAAGAAATTATATATTATTTAGAATGGTTCTCGGCTTATAGACTAACTCCAATAAATT
>CAYOLB010000365.1:0-1865 GCA_964404675.1 uncultured Atribacterota bacterium
AGGATATATTCTTACACAGAGAGCTTAAACCAGGCTTAAAATAACTTTAAAATTTTTTAATATTCATCAATTTAATTGATAGAAATTAAATTTAAAATATAATTGTAAAAAAGGTGGTGTGAATATTGAGAATTCTAGTAATAGAAGACGAAGATAAACTTTTAAAAGTTATAGCCAAAAGACTGAAGGAAGAAGGATATGCAATAGATATGGCCAGAAACGGCAAGGAAGGGCAGGCTTTAGCAGAGTCTGTAAAGTATGACTGTATAATACTGGATTTAATTCTTCCAGGTCTGGATGGTCTTAATCTCTTGCATAATTTAAGGTTAAAAAATATTACAATCCCTGTTTTAATATTAACTGCAAAAGACTCAACAGATGACAAGATAAAGGGACTGGACCTCGGGGCTGATGATTACCTTACTAAACCATTTTCCTTTGGTGAGCTTTCAGCCAGGGTAAGGGCTCTTATTAGAAGAAAGATCAGTAGAAAAGAAACAGATCTAACCGTAGGAGACCTGCAATTAAATCTATTGGACCATACTGCCCGAAGAGGTAAAAAAAATATTGAGCTTACAAATAAGGAATATTTAATCCTGGAATACCTTATAAGAAACAGGGGGAGGGTCCTCACCAAGAGCCAGATCGCAGAACATGTATGGAATTTAGATTTCGAATACAATACTAATATAATAGAAGTATATATAAGGTTTTTAAGAAGAAAAATAGATGACGGTTATCAAAATAAATTAATCCACACTCTTAGAGGCAGCGGTTATATGTTAAAGGACAAACATGAAAAGACTGAAAATTAAAACAAAAATAACCCTGTGGTATGCCTCCCTGCTTCTGGTATTACTGGTTATATTTAGTTTTATTAACTATAACTTAATATCGGATTTCCTACACCTAGAAGAAACTAATTTAATAAAGACTCATTCAGATCTGGCATACTCTATGGTAGATTTCGAAAATGAAAATATTATATTAGAGGACCTGCCTGATCTTGAGATTCCAGGAACAGGTATTTCTATATATGATACTGAAAGCAACCTGGTTTTCAGCAATACTACAGGGACAGGGAATGATTTTTTTGGTTTAATACTTGATAAACCCAGAGTGTTTAATATAGATGAAAAATGGTTCATGGTTTACGAGGAACCGATCTATAGTGAGAAAAAAATTGTAGGATATATCAGAAGCAGTAGAAATCTTTCTCCTATTCATAATACTCTTTCAAGGCTTAGAATAATAATGGTTATTGCTATCCCAATATATATATTCCTCTCTGGCCTGGGTGGATGGGTTATAGCCAATAGAGCTCTGACACCTATTTCCCTTATAACAAGAACTGCCAAGGAAATAGGAAGGGGTGATTTATCTAAAAGACTGGACTTTCCTGATACCGGAGACGAGGTTGGAGATCTTGCTTCTACCTTTGATGAAATGATTTCTAAAATAGAGTCAGGTATCAACAGGGAGAAACAGTTCATTTCTGACGCCTCTCATGAGCTTAGGACTCCTGTAGCCGTTATCTCCTCAATTTCCGAAATAGCTGCGCTGGGGAGTAAAAAAAACAAAGAATTGATAGATTCACTTAAAAACATATATGATGAAAGTAAAAAAATGAATTATCTTATATCCCAGCTGCTTTTTCTTTCCAGGGGCGACAGCAGTACCTACATAAAAGACTCTGAAATTCTGGACCTTAGGGTAATACTGGAAGAAGTATCCGATGAAATGAAAGTTATAGCAAATAAGAATAATATAAAAATCAAACTAATTGCACCAGAAAAATTAAAGATAAAGGCAGACCAGACCCTTGTGGCCAAGTTGCTTATAAATCTTATCGATAATGCCATAAA
>CAYOLB010000366.1:0-5901 GCA_964404675.1 uncultured Atribacterota bacterium
AGAATATCAGCATTGTATTTTTTAATAGCCTCCAGAAACTGCTCGGCTTTTATATTTATGCCCAGGTCATGGACCTTAAATCCTTCAGCAGTAAGCAAGGTACATATCATTGTTTTGCCTATGGAGTGTATGTCTCCAAAAACCGTTCCTACCACTATGATGAGACTTTCCCTCTTTGCACCGATCCTTTTTATCTCTTCCTCTATAATCGGGGTAGCAGCTGACATGGCATCTGCTGCTCCGACAAGATCTGGAAGCCAGAGTTCTCCCCTTCCGAACCCGTCACCTACTTCTCTTATGGCAACGGTCATTGCATCCAGTAATTTTAAAGGTTCTATCTTCTCCCCTATGGCCTTTTTTGCAAGGCTTGCTGCTGCTTCGGTATCGTATTCCTTAATTGCCTTTTTAAGGTCTTCAAAAATATCATTGTTCATAGTATCTCCTTGTACATTAAAAATAATATATTAATTTTTAATATCAAATGTCTTTAATCCTGGTGAAATACTTCCTCTGCTTCGGTCCACCATTCCCCCCCCTTTCGGGTATCCAGCGGAATTTGCATCGGCTTACAGATGTCCCACCATTTTTGTGTTGTAGGATCTGCAGCCATCTTTTTCATATCAGAATCATAATCTTTGCCTGTATATTCAAAATAACTAAAGAGGTAGCCGTCTTTGTGAAAAATTGAATAGTTTTGGATATTGCATTCTGTTATGACCTTTGCCACTCCCGGCCATATATCCTTATGGAGTTTTTTATACTCTTCTAATTTATCCGGTTTTATCTTTATAACTGAACCATACCTTTTCATTTATATCTCCTGTTTTATTAAATAAAAATGTAAATTTATAAATTAAAAGAAATTATAATTTGCGGTATGTGCTGCTAAATCTATAAACCAGATATAAAACCATATTATGATTATATTTAAATCAATTAATTATAAATATTGTTAACGATTACATTATATCATAAAAAACTTTAAAAACGAAATAAGATTATTGGAAATTAATATAAAGTAAAAAAAATGATGAAAAAAACCGGTCTAAGTTTAAAATATTTAATTATTATATTATTGGTTATTTATTTATGTATTTAAATAATAAGCTGTTATAGTCTTTTTTATAAAAAAGTTTTGCATTTACCTCCGGATAGAGCTCCTTTAATTTTTTAAGCTTTCTATTTTTCCTTGTAACTAATTTCTGATTCAGAGTTGTTAGCTCAATATAGAGGTCAAGTTCGGGAAGATAGAAATCAGGTGTGAAGCTCTTTACTGCATTTCCTTCATCATCCCATTCCAGCGTAAAAGTTCTCGGTTCATATTCCCATTTAATTCTATAGAAATCCAGAATTCTTGCAAATTCTTTTTCACTTTCATGGGCGAATATAATATTTTCTGCATTTTTATATTCCATATCCAGTTTATTATTTTTTGTTACATTTCTTTTAGTCCTTAATATATTGCCTGTCATTTAATTAATTTCCTCACCTCCTTTTCTAAAATCATAATTATCAATTTTTTTATTATTTAATTCTGGTGCAGCATTGAAATTTCTACCGATATCTCCTTTAAGATCCTCATATACCTTTCCAAGTGCTATACCAAAGACTCCCTGGCCGCTTTTTAGTGTATCTATAATATCTTTATCTGAGTTACATGCATAAACTGATTCTCCATCAGAGATAAGAGTAACATCTGAAAAACTACCGTATTTGCCGTTGTTTTCTTCAAGGAATTTTTTTGCTTTTCTTATTTTCTGAATACTTATTCCTGCATCCATTAATTTTTTTATAACCCTTAGCTTCATAAGATCATCGAAATCATACATTCTTCTTGTACCGTAGCCACCTGCATTGTTTACAGATGGTTTTACAAAATCCGTCCTATCGTAATAGTCGAGCTGCCTGTATGTTATATTTATAATTTTACAGACCTGCCGGGACGTATAGAATTTTTTTATATCACCAGTCATATTGTCTAATTTTAATTACATCATGGTAATTACATTATTGTAATTCTACTATTAAAAAAATTTTTAGTCAATGGATTACTGGGACTTATTTTAGTAAAAATATTTGTTATTTGTCTTTAAAATCTTCGGGGTTGATATGATCAAGGAAATCTTTGAATTTTTCAACTTCTTCATCTATTGTCTGAATCACAAGACCTCCAGAATCAAGTACTTTACTTTCTGCATAGATATCACATTTAATCCGAACAGCTGTGGCAATCGCATCAGAAGGTCTTGAATCTATCCTTACTATTTTTCTTTCATTATCCAGTATATTGATTACTGCATAAAATGTATTATCTTTTAAATCAGAGATCTCAATATTATCAATTTTTATATTAAGACTTCTTATAATATTTATAATAAGATCGTGAGTCATTGGCCTTGGGGTCTTTATATTTGAAATTTCCATTGCAATTGCTGAAGCCTCAAAAGGACCTATCCATATAGGGAGGTATCTATTCCCCCCATCTTCTTTTAATAATATTATAGGCCTCTGGGAAGGGAGCTCGATTCTTACCCCTTCAAGACTCATTTTTATTAAATTATTTTTTTCTCTTTCTGTCATCTATAATTAAATTTTTTCATTAATCATTTCAATATTTATTATATCACTTAATTTTTAAAATATGTAAATCCTAAAAGTTCAGGAAGAAAAAGTGCTGGATTATATGTGAGCCTAATAAAAAGTATATATTACTCAGGAATTAGAAGTATTTTTTAAAGATTCTATATCTTTTTTTACAGTATCTATATTTAATTCATATATTGATTCAAGATTTCTAAATTTTTGTTTGTAGTCCATACCATAGCCCACGATATATTTCTCACCTATTTTAAATCCTGAATATTTTATTTCGATATCAGCAATTCTTCTGACGTCTCTATTAAGAAGTGTACATATTGTAAGACTTTTCGGGTATCTTGATTTAAGGTTTCTCTGCAGATAACTTATTGTAAGACCTGTATCTATGATATCCTCTACCAGCAATACATCTTTTCCTTTTATGGGATCCTCAAGATCTTTTGTTATCCTTACAACTCCCGTGGAATCGTCATTAATTCCATAAGTTGATATGCCCATAAAATCCAGCGAAATTGGCAGATCGATATTTCTTGCTAGATCAGACAGAAATATTATCCCCCCACGTAAAATACTAACCAGCATAAGGTCTCTTCCATGGTAATCTTCTGTAATCTGCTTTCCAAGCTGTTTGACTCTCTTTTTAATATCAGAGCCAGTAAAGAGGACACTTCCCAGTATCTTGCTTCTTATAAGCTCTTTTTTATTATATTCTTTCAAATTCGTAAAAAAACAAAAAAATATTTTTTAAATATAGTAGAATTAATAGCCAAGTCTATCAGAACTCTGGATCAAGCATACCCATGTTGATCCTCTATTAAATAATATATCCTTACCATTATCATCCTTGAATTCAAAAGGACTGGAAATACTGTTTCTCCCCCATGTTCCCTGTATTATATTACCATCCATAAAATAGTATGCTTTGCCAGCATCATGTGTACCCGTAGTCCTTACAACCATATGGCCTGCTTCATCAACAGGGCCATCAATATTTGTAATTAAAACAACTATATTGTTTACGCTTATCTGCTGGCCTGATTCAAAATCAATATGGGGAGAACCGGCAAGGTATTTATAGTATCTATTTTCTTCATGATTGTAGGAGAAGTCTACCATATAATCATCGTGAGAAAAATTAACTGCTATGTCAGTTATGCCGCCTCTTTTTGAATCAACTGCATCAAGTTTAAATCTCATTGGAGACTGGCCGCTGTTAAGTGAATAACCATAACCTTGAGCATCTTCATTTATTCCCTTTATATCTATAAATGCAGTATGTTCTGTGATATTGCTTCTGCTGGTATCCCTCCAGCCAGCATCTGTATAGGGTACATACTTATCGCTATTTGCATCAAGTACATCCATATCCATAGATTTTATAACCGGATAAGCGTCCGAATAAGTTCCCCAGAAGACATATATTGGATCAAAGCTTCTGGCAATTTCTGCATAATATATTCTTGCACTTCTTACAGGTCCTATAACTTCTGCTTCATTTGTAGAAAATATAGCGACATATCTTGTAATGCCATATTCATCAACAACTTCAAAAACAATATCAGCTTTTATCAAACCTGATTGAGGCCTTGAATCAGGGCTGTTTTCAACCATAACTGCAACAGGCCTATCATTCTTTACTGAGTCGGATAACTCCAGACCGCTCAACATATTAATATCACCTTTTATTTCAAGGTCTGAAATATTCCCGGTATTTTCTGGTGTTTCTGTTTCTTCTTCAGGCTCTTCAGCATCTTCAATGTCTTTTTCTATAGATCCGGTTTCAGCATCCTCTTCAATTATTGTCTCCTCTTCCGGTATTGGTTCATCAACACCACAGCCGCATGTACTGATTAATATTGCCAGGCAGATAAAAAATAACGCAGTTAAGAGACCAGTATTTTTAAACCTTCTGATTTTTATCAAGCTCAAAATTAATTACCTCCATTAACTATAATGTTTTTTTGAAAATAAATTTCTAAATATTATAAATATAATTATAAAAAAGTAAAACGACAAAATAATAGAGAGTATGATAATTTTTTTATTTCTTTGTTTGTAAGAGATATCCTGATATATGCATGGTTCTCCTATTGACTCTCTGCTTATGATGTTTGTGCTCCCGATAAGGTTACCTTCCAGTGAAACTTCAATTAAGCCCAGATCATCTTTTGTATCAACAGGAAGGTCCGTTTTATTATCATATATGGTTTCTTTAACATCGATATTATTGTTTTTAACATGAAGCATCTCTACAATATCATATTCTGGATATAATTCTATATTGACGACTGTGTCAGAGCCAATATTTGTAGATTCCATAATTTCGTTTGAATCTACGACTTTAACTTCTTTTATGTTGTCATCAGCCCAGTTTAACAATTTTAATGCGTCGTATTCTCTTTTATCCGCGGTACTGTTGAGTATGATAGTAATAAGTTCCAGACCATTTAAGTCTGAGTAAGCTGCCAGACAAAAGCCTGCATTCTCGGTGTAGCCTGTCTTTATCCCTTTTATATACTTAAATTCAAGAAGCTTATTTGTACTTTTTAATGGGATTTCTATGTCATTAAGTGAAATGACATCATATTCGGTATTTACAATATTTCTGAATAATTCATTTCCCATAGCATATTTTGAGATAATAGCAATATCATATGCAGTGGTCTTATGGCCCGGGAAATCTGAGTCCAGGCCATTCGTATTTTCAAAATTTGTATTGTATGCTCCGAGCTCTATGGCTTTCTTATTCATCATCGTAATAAATTCATCAACGCTTCCTGAAATATGCTCAGCCAGGGCTATAGCAGCATTATTATGTGAACATATCATTGCTGATTTTAATAGGTTTATAAGGCTTATTTTGTCACCTTTGTTAAAATTAAAGGCTGAATGGTTTACTCCAGCAGCGCTCTCAGGTATTTCTATAATTTCATTAAAATCATCTATGTTTTCTATAACAAGAATTCCTGTCATTATTTTTGTTATACTTGCGGGATATACCTTCTTATGATAATTTTTCCCCCATAGGATATTACCGGTTTTAAAGTCCATTAATATTGCACTTTCTGCTTCAAGCTCTATAGGGTCATCATATAGTGCTACAGCTTTATCATTTGAATATTGATCATATTTTACTGCAGACTTATCTTCCTGTGCATATATTGTACGGGGTATAAATATACAAAATGATAAAAAAATAATAATCAGGGTAGTTATATATAATAGGGGTCTCGCAATAAGGGCCTTTTTCATTTATTCCTTTTCCATAAACTTTCTATTTTCTTTCTTCAAAAGTAGTTCATG
>CAYOLB010000367.1:0-8219 GCA_964404675.1 uncultured Atribacterota bacterium
TTACCTGGAGGGCAAGCAAATCTTACTGAAATGATTGAAAATTTTCCAGGTTTTCCAGAAGGTATTTTAGGTCCTGAATTAATGCAGCAATTTGTAAATCAAGCTAAAAATTTTGGTTTAGAGATAGAGAATAATAATGTGGTGGATATTTCAAGCGCAAAAGAGCCAAAAAAGGGAAATTTTCAGATAAAGACTGATTTAAAGGATTATTATTCTAAATCAATTGTTATTGCCTCAGGTGCACAGGCAAGTAAGCTGGGTGTTCCAGGGGAGAAAGAATATACTGGGAGAGGTGTATCTTATTGTGCTACCTGTGATGGCGCTTTCTTCCGCGAAAAAGATATTGTTGTTGTAGGAGGTGGAGATACAGCAATAGAAGAATCGTTATTTTTAACCAAATTTGCTCGTAAAGTATATATAGTACATAGAAGGGATAAATTAAGAGCTACCAAAATACTGCAGGAGAGAGCATTTGCAAATCAAAAAATTGAGTTTATATGGGATTCAATTGTTACAGAAATAAAGGGGAATGATAAAGTTGAAAAAGTAAAACTAAAAAATGTTAAGAATAACCAGGAAACCCCCTTGTACTGCCAGGGAGTATTTATCTTTACCGGGTATACTCCGACTTATCCATCCCTTGGTTCTTACCAAAGTAAACTTGTAAATGATTTTGGTTATATCGTAACAAATGAAGATATGGAGACCAAGATTGAAGGAATCTTTGCTTGTGGAGACGTCCGTGCTAAAAAGCTTAGGCAAGTAGTAACTGCTTGTGGTGAGGGTGCAATTGCTGCTTTTTCAGTAGAAAAATTTCTTGAGTATTTAACTTGGGAGGATATTTAGAGAAAATTACAAATAAAATATTTAAAAAAATTAAAAAATTTTGACCAATAGTGAGGAAGTATGTATTTAAAATTTGGTATATCAACAATGGTATTTTACCATGAGAATATTAAAAAATTATTACCATTACTAAATAGTTTTGGAATTCAAAATATTGAAATCAGACCCAATATCAATCATTTTGAATGTCATGATCCCGAAATAATTGAAGAATTGAGCAAAGAGGTTAAACGTTTTAATATATCAGTCAAATCTATCCATATGCCTATGCATGGTGTAGATATATCGAGCCCGGAAGAATATGATAGGATTAAATCAGTTAGAGAGATTGAAAAGACAATAATAACAGCAATGAAATTGAATTCAAAATTAGTTGTCGTTCATCCCGGAGGAAAATGCAATAGCATAGCAGATAGAGAAACAAGAATGAATAAATGTATTACTAGTTTAACCGAGATTGTTGAATTTTGCAGTCAATGGGGCATAAAAATAGCCCTCGAGAATACTGTTCCAGGCAGATTAGGTGATCATTGGTCTGAAATCCAGCATATTTTAGAGACAATATCATCAGTATATTTAGGAGTGTGTCTTGATACAGGTCACTACATGCTTAATCAGAAAAGTAATGAAAAAGGGATGCTGAGATTGGATAAAGAACCGATTGATTGGGAAAAACATCTTTTTCATATACATATACATGATAATAATGGGAAGTCAGATTTACATTTATTGCCAGGGGAAGGCAATTTCCCCTGGAATCAGTTGCTATCTTACTTAAAAAAGATTCAATACCAGGGGGTTTTAATTATAGAACCTAAAGAGCAGATTCAAATAGAAGAATATTTAAATAAGGTTAAACAAGTTTTTTACAGGTTAGAAAAAATTGGTTTGATATGATTAAGTAGATGATTTTTTAATCTATAGGAATAGAACTAAAACAATTAAATTAATCTTGCAAACTATCTTTTGCCATATTTAATATTCTTTGATAGAATAGTTTTGATAATTTATAATTTCAAGGAGGAACGAGGGTGACTAAAATTGATGTTGACAAGGTAAGGACTTTTGCAATTGTAGGCCATGGAGATTCTGGTAAAACCTCCCTGACTGAAGCAATGCTTTTCGACTCCGATATGATAACTCGGCTAGGAAAAATAGAACAAGGGAATACAGTTTCCGATTATGACCCAAAAGAAACGAAGAGGGGTATTACTATAAATTCTTCTTTAGCTTATCTTAATTGGAAGGATTCAACTTTTAATATCATTGATACACCAGGCTACCTCGACTTTATAATTGATACTAAAACAAGTTTACGAGTAGTTGATACTGCTTTAATAGTGGTGTGTGGTGTATCAGGAGTAGAAGTACAGACTGAAAAGGTTTGGGATTATTCCGAGGAATTCAAATTACCAAGAATTTTCTTTATTAACAAGATGGATAGAGAAAGAGCTGATTTTGACAGAACAAGCCAAATGATAAAAGAACATTTTGGGCAAAACGCTGTTCCTATACAACTACCCATAGGTTCTGAAGAGAGTTTTGAGGGAGTTGTTGATTTGCTAAAAATGAAGGCCTATTATTTTAAAGCAGAGACTGAGGGTAAAAGCCAGTTTGAAGAAAAAGAAATCCCTGCTGACTTAAAAGAAAAAGCTAATGAATATCGGCAAAAGATGATAGAAGCAGTAGCAGAATATGATGATGAACTATTAATGAAATATCTTGATGGAGAAGAATTAACCCAGGATGAAATACTCTCATGTCTTAGGGGTGGAATAGTAGATAGAAAAGTTTTTCCAGTATTATGTGGTTCAGCTACTAAAAATATTGGAATTGAATTACTGCTTGATTTTATAAGGAATTATTTCCCCAGTCCCGTTGATTTACCTGATATCAAGGTAAAAGATTTAAATGAGCAAAAGGAAATAAAGATAAAACGATCTGTAAATGATTCTCCATTAACTGCCTTGGTTTTTAAGACTGTGGCTGATCCCTATGTGGGGAATTTAACATATTTTAGAGTTTTTTCAGGAGAATTAAACTCAGATTCTATTGTATATAATTCGACCCATGATATTGAAAACAAGGTTGCAAAAATCTATAGAATGCAGGGCAAAGAGCAAACTCCTGTTTCCAAGGTAATTCCTGGCGGGATTGGTGCTATTGCTAAGTTAAAGAAAACAAATACTGGTGATACCTTATGCGATAAAGAACAACCTGTTGAATTTGAAAAAATAGAATATCCTGAACCAATAATGAAACTTGCCATCACTCCAAAAAGCAAAGGTGATGAAGATAAACTTAGCATTGCCATTAACCGAATTGTAGAAGAGGAGCCAACTATTCAGGTTTACCGGGACGAGGATACTGGTGAGACTATTATAGCTGGGATGGGAGAATCTCATCTAGATGTAGTAATTGAAACGATGGAAACAAAATTTGGAGTAGAAATAGAAAAAGATACCCCAAAAGTTGGTTATAAAGAAACAATTCGAAAAAAAGTACAAGCAGAAGGTAAATATAAAAAGCAATCCGGAGGACGTGGACAGTACGGGCATTGTTTTGTGGAATTTGAACCTATGGAAAGAGGGAAGGGCTTTGAATTTGTTGATAAAATAGTAGGTGGTGTAATTCCGAAACAATATCGCCCGGCAGTTGAAAAAGGAATAATTGAGGCTATGCAAAAAGGTGTTGTCGGTGGATATCCTACAGTAGATATTAAGGCAACATTGTATGATGGAAGCTATCATACCGTGGATTCATCAGAGATGGCTTTCAAGGTTGCGGGTTCCATGGCTTTTAAAAAGGGTGCTGCTGATGCTGATCCTGTATTACTAGAGCCAATTTATGAACTAGCTGTGATAGTGCCAAAGGAATACATGGGTGATATTATTGGAGATTTAAACAGCAAACGTGGTAAAATTATGGGTATGGATGAATCTGAAAAAGGAAGACAAATTATTCGTACTCAGGTTGCCCAAGCAGAAATATTTAGATATTCTATTGACTTGCGCTCAATCACTCAGGGAAGAGGGACATTTACAATGAAATTTTCACATTACGAAGAAGTTCCTCATCAGATTGCCCAGGAGATTATTGAGAAAGCCAAAAAGGAAAATGAATCAGAATCATAATCAATAATTTGTATAATTAAAGTTAATTAAATATCAATTATTTTTTAAAAAGTCTTGTTTTAAAAACTGCTTATTACTATAATAAAAATAATAATGCTACTTTTAAAAAAAGAGGGAGGTGGAAAATAAATGTTTGGAGATTTAGCGTGGTATTGGATTGCAGCAATAATTGCAGCTATTGTGGGAATCATCTGGTGGCTGGGAGAAGAGTAAAACAGATTTATTAAAAATTATACTAAAAAATATTTTGTAAAACACTGAATGCTTTAAGTAAATGAGTGCAGGAACATTATTTTTTTAATAGATGACCTGCACTTATTTATTGGTTTTTGAAAGTTATTATAGAATAATTTCCAATTGGCTTTTTGATTGACTTTTAAAATGACTTTAATTATAATTATAAAAGTTTTTTATAAGGTTAAAATACAGTGCAGAAATTGTATTGAGATTAAATGATAGCAGAGAGTCAGAAGAGGTGGAAACTGATACATTTTCTCAAGAAGCTCATCTGCGCGATATCCGGGTGAAGTAACCCGGTACGCTTACCAGCGTTAAAGAATGAAAGAGAGTAGATGGGGCTGTAGCTCAGTTGGGAGAGTGCCTCCTTGGCGTGGAGGAGGTCGCGGGTTCGATTCCCGCCAGCTCCACCATATATATCTACTGAATAAGGGTGGTACCACGGGAAATCTCGTCCCTTGTAATAGTTTTACAATTACAGGTGACGGGTTTTTCTATTTTAAGGGAGAGCAATTAGATGAAAGAGACATATGACTTTAAGGAAGTTGAAAATAAATGGCAAAAATATTGGAATAGCCAGCATTATTTTGAAAGTAATGTGGATAGCAGTAAAAAAGAATATTATGTATTAGAAATGTTTCCTTATCCTTCAGGCGAACCACATATGGGACACGTAAAGAATTATGTTATAGGTGATGTTGTGGCCCGTTATAAGCATAGTCGAGGTTTTAATATTTTACACCCCATGGGTTGGGATTCCTTCGGGTTGCCTGCTGAAAATGCGGCAATTAAAAATAAGATACATCCAGCAATTTGGACAAAAAATAACATACAAAAAATGAAAACTACCTTACAATCAATGGGAATAAGCTATGATTGGAATCGGGAAATATCGACTTGTAGCCCTGAATATTATAAGTGGACTCAATGGATGTTTTTACAACTATACAAAAATGGATTAGCTTATAAGAAAAAGGCAGTTGTAAACTGGTGCCCTTCCTGTGCCACAGTATTGGCAAATGAACAAGTTATAAATGGACAATGTGAAAGATGCGGGACTCAAGTAATAAAAAAAGAACTTTCCCAATGGTTTTTCAAGATTACAGATTATGCCCAACAACTTCTTGATGATATGTCAACACTGGAAGAATGGCCTGAACGTGTATTAACCATGCAGAAGAACTGGATAGGACGAAGTGAAGGTGCTCAAGTAGAATTTAAGATTTATTCAAGTAATGAAACTATTTCAGTATTTACTACAAGACCTGATACACTTTTTGGAGTAACATTTTTCGTTCTTTCTCCTGAACATCCGATAGTTGAAAAACTAACTGCTGGTACATCGTATGAAAGGCAGGTAAAACTGTTTAAAGAAGAAATTGCTAAGGAAAATATCTCAGAAAAGGATCTAGCTACAACTGAAAAGAAGGGTTGTTTTACCGGTTGGTATGCTATTAATCCTCTTAACCAGGAAAAGGTTCCAATCTGGGTTGCAAATTATGTGCTAATGGAATATGGAACCGGAATGGTTATGGCTGTTCCTGCACATGATCAGAGAGATTTGGACTTTGCCCGAAAATACGATTTACCGGTGAGAGTAGTCATCCAGCCAGAAAATATGAATCTTTCTGGAAACAGTTTAAAAGAAGCTTATGATGGTGCAGGAATTATGGTAAATTCTGGTGAATTCAATGGTCTTACTAATTCAAAGGGTAAAGAACTTATTATAGAATACCTGGAGAAAAAAGGTTTAGGTAAAAAAGAAATTAACTTTCGATTACGTGATTGGTTGATTTCAAGACAAAGATATTGGGGAGCACCAATACCAATAGTATATTGTGAAAAATGTGGAATTGTTCCAGTACCAGAAAAAGATTTACCTGTTTACTTACCAGATGATGTTGATTTTAAACCAACCGGGCTATCTCCATTATTGTCCAGCAAAGAATTTCTTAATACTACCTGCCCAATATGTGGAGGTAAAGCCAGAAGAGAAACTGATACAATGGATACTTTTGTTTGTTCATCCTGGTATTATTTACGTTTTTGTTCGCCCCATTCTGATGATAAACCTTTTGAAAAAGAGGAATTACATTACTGGATGCCAGTCGATCAATATATTGGAGGAGTAGAACATGCAATTTTACACTTGCTGTATTCTCGTTTCTTTGTAAAGGCTCTAAATGATATGGGATATCTTAATTTTAAAGAGCCCTTCAAAAGATTGTTTACACAAGGAATGGTATGCAAAGATGGGACTGCCATGTCAAAGTCTAAAGGAAATGTAGTTACACCGGGTGAGATCTTTACCAAATATGGAATTGATGCTACCAGAGTAATGATACTATTTGCAAGCCCACCTGAAGTAGATATGGAATGGAGCGATAAAGGAATTGAAGGTGCATATCGTTTTCTGAATCGTGTTTGGAGACTTGTTTATCAATACCAACAATTATTTCAACAGCCAGAAAACAGTAAAAATCTTCCTGCAGACAAGAAACCGAGTAAAGATATGAGGGATTTACAAAGAAAAACACATCAAACCATCAGAAAGGTGACTGAAGATATTGAAGAGCGATTTCATTTTAACACTGCTATTAGTGCTATTATGGAATTGGTAAATAGTTTATATGCTTTTGATGTAAAGATATCAAAGATGAGCCAACAGCAGATATTTATATTTAAAGAAGCAATAGAAACAACCATAAAATTACTTAGTCCTATTGCTCCACATTTTTGTGAGGAATTATGGCAGGAAATTGGCTATAAAAAAAGTCTTTACTTACAACCATGGCCGGTCTATGATCCAAATGCTTTAAAAGAGGATGAAATTCTAATTATTATCCAGATAAATGGCAAATTAAGAGAAAAGATAAAAGTAGCACCAGATATTTCTGAAAAAGATATTAAAGAAAAAGTATTGGAATTACAAAAAGTAAAAAAGTGGATTAATGATAAAAAAATTGATAAGATGGTATATATAACAGGCAAATTGTTAAATATTGTTGTTCATTAAGAAAAAGGTATTTATATTGCATGTATTTTATATTATTTAAAATAGGGAGGATTGTATGGCATCTTTTGGTGATTTAAACTCTTTTATTGGTATAGGTCGGTTGACTAGAGATCCAGAGCTAAGATATACGCCATCTGGAACTGCTGTATGCAAGTTTGGCCTGGCAATCAACAGAAGTTTTAGAAATCAAGAAGGCAATAATATAGAGGATACGTTATTTATAAATGTATCAGCTTGGGGGAGACAGGCGGAACATTGTTCGCAATTTTTAAAAAAAGGTAAAAGAGTTGCAATTAATGGAGAATTGAGGTCTAATTCCTGGCAAGATAGAGAAGGCAATAAAAGGGTATCTTTTGAAATAAATGCTCGCAGTGTTCAATTTTTGGATTACATGAAGGATTCTGGAAGTAGTCCAGAAGATAATTACAGCAAAGATAAACAATATCAGGAGGATTCTTTAAATGAAAATAGTCCTGATGAGGAAAATAATAATGTTGAAGATGATAACAATGAAGAGGATATTCCTTTTTAGTAAATAAAATAATTAGTCAGTAATCATTATTAAATAAGTAGATGTATACCATAAAATCTTCGTTTAACAAATAAAATGAAGTTTTTAAAAACAATTAATATTTTATATATTTTAGGTGAGGTTTTTTATAGACAAAGAAAAAAAGAGATGTTATAATAGAGCTTGCCGGTTTATGGTGTTGATGTGGGCGGGTAGCTCAGTTGGGAGAGCACTGGCTTTACAAGCCAGGGGTCACAGGTTCAAGCCCTGTTCCGCCTACCATTATTTTTAAAATGGGGTCGTAGTGCAGCTCGGTTTAACACGCCTGCCTGTCACGCAGGAGATCGGGGTTTAAACCCCCGCCCCCCCCGCCACAAAAAATTTAAAGGAATAATATCTGCCGAGATAGCTCAGTTGGTAGAGCAGTGGACTGAAAATCCACGTGTCCCCAGTTCAACTCTGGGTCTCGGCACCA
>CAYOLB010000368.1:0-2423 GCA_964404675.1 uncultured Atribacterota bacterium
TGTCTTACTATCTCTTGAAGATTATACGGTTGGTAATGATGGGACTATAGAGTTTAGGACAAATGAGAGAACTCACCTTAATTATGTTATACAACAAAAGCAGATTGGTGAGGATATGCAGTTAGCTATTTTGAGAGATGGCATCAGTAAAAATTTAAATGTTAATCTTTCCCGTTCTTTAAAAAAGGACCGTTTAGTCCCTATGGAACAGTATGAAGTGTTACCCACTTATTATATTTATGGCGGACTTGTTTTTTGTCCATTAACAAAGAATTTATTAAACATTTGGGGTTCACAATGGGCTCAATCTGCTCCTAGGGAATTGGTTTGCCAATTGCTCGATAATATTCCAGAACAAGAAGACCAGCAAATTGTGATTCTATTGAAAGCCCTGGCTGCTGAAGTCAATCAGGGTTATCAAAATGTCAATACCTGGGTAGTTGATAGGGTTAATGGTGAAAAGATATGGAATATGGATGACCTGGTTGAAAATATTGAGAATTCTCAGGAACCATATATTATTTTTGAAGATCAATGGAATAAAAAACTAATTATTGATAAAGAAAAGGAAAAACAGACCCATCAGGAAATTTTAGAAATTTACCGTATTCCCCTTGATCGTTCGGAAGATTTGTCAAATTAATAAAATATTATTTATCGGAGGTAATTACTATGGTTAATCTAGCTGTTGAATATTCAGGATTAAAGCTGAAGAATCCTATCATTGCTTCTTCTTCCCCATTAGGAGAGAATATTGAATCTATTCAAGAATTAGAGAGAAAAGGCATTGCAGCTATTGTCTTGCCTTCTCTATTTGAGGAGCAGGAGGATTTAGAGAAGAGAAGCCACTTCTTGTTGTATGAAAAAGATGGCTATAGAAAATATTTGGATTATTATTTTGATATCCTTCAATATAAATTAACACCCGAGAAATATATGGAGTTTATTACTGAGGTTAAAAAGAAAGTAGGTATACCAATAATAGGAAGTCTTAATGGAGTTTCAGTTGGAGGATGGATTAATAATGCTATTTCCATGGAAGAGGCAGGAGCTGATGCCATTGAGTTGAATATCTATTTTTTACCTACTAATCCAGATATGGATGGGAAAAAAGTAGAAGAAAATTATCTGGAATTAGTTGATCAAATAACCAGTAGTGTAGCTATACCAGTAGGGGTTAAAATTCATCCTTATTTAAGTTCAATACCCAATATGGTCAAAGCCTTAGATAAAGCTGGCGCCAGTGCCGTGGTAATCTTTAACCGGTTTTACCAACCAGATATTAATTTAGAAAAAATGACAGTAGAACCGGCTCTAAAATTAAGCACTTCCGAAGAATTACTGCTGCGTATAAGATGGGCAGCAATTTTATATGGCAATGTCAGACCGGATATAGCCATTACCGGAGGCGTTCATAGTGCCAAGGATATTGTTAAAAGCATACTGGCAGGAGCAAAGGTTACCATGCTTGCTTCAGCATTACTTGAAAAGGGAAATAGTTATGCGGAATCTCTATTGCAAGATTTAGAAAAATGGCTGGAGGCCAAGAAGTATCAGTCAATTAAGCAAATATATGGTTCTCTCAGTCAGAAATCAATTTCTGAGCCTGCTGTTTTTGAAAGGGCAAATTATTTGAAAGTACTTGATTCTTACTCACGAGAGGATAGCTAGATTATCAGATTAATTAAAGATGATATTTAGAACTTAGCAACTTGGATAATCAATAATGCTTTTCTTTAATATATATTATATATATAGTTGTAATTGTCCGAGAATTAATACAAGGATTGGTCTATGTCAACTAAGAGTAACAGAGGGTTAAATGAAATAGTAAATCAAATAGAATTTCAGCTGAAGGCTATTACACGCAAGCTAAATATCAAGTACCAATATATAGATAGCGAGGACCTCTATCAGGAAGCATTATTTTATTTATGGCAGCAATACAATACCGGGAAATTGAAAAATAAAAATAAGAGCTATATTTTACAAGGCTGTTATTATTACTTAAAAAATCATATCAGGAAATATATAAAATTTAAAGATTACCAAATAAATAGTAATTTCTATCACAATATAGAAAAGCCAGATAAAGAAATTGCTGAAGGTAATATATTAGACTATTCAAGACCAATTGCCTTTGATCTTGATGAATATTTATATTATGACGAATTTCAAAAAGATCTATCCTTAAAAGAGAAAGCATTGTTAAATTTAAGTTTTAGAGGACTAAGTACTCGTGAGATTGGCAAAGAGTTAGGTGTTTCTCATACCATGGTTTTAAAAATGCGGAAAAAGATGATGACTAAATATAAATCGCTGTATCAATAAAAAATATGCATTTCAATTTATTTTCGGTTTCCAAGAAGGCGATTTTATTACTTGTAAGGGTGTATTGAATTTTTATATATATCTAAAGTTTA
>CAYOLB010000369.1:0-9657 GCA_964404675.1 uncultured Atribacterota bacterium
GATGCCAATCATTGTTGCCAGGATTATTTTGATATAATTGTCCCTTATATGATTGATTGGTTAGGGAGGCACTTATTATAATGATAGCTGTTAAAAAACCTCTCAAATCAATTAATCTTTTTATGAACAAAGAGATTTGAGAGCATGAATAAAAATAATAAAAGTTTAGCTCAAAAGATAATACCACAATTATTTCTCATATTTACCAGATGGTATCTGAGAAGATTATTTCAATTAAGTTTGGAAAAAGATGATACAAAACAGCTTGAGCCTCCTTATTTGATACTGGGAAACCATGCCAATTTTTGGGATGGTTTTTTGGTCAATTTATATATCAAAGAGCCCATTAGTTTCCTGGTTTCTGATGAATATTTTCGTAAACCGGTACTGGGATGGCTTTTAAGAGTATCGGGCTCAATAGCTAAAAAAAAATTCTTAGCTGACTTTTTAGCAATAAAAGAGGTTCTAAAGGCGAAATCTGCAGGATGTATTATTGGAATTTTCCCAGAAGGAAAACGTAATTGGAGTGGTTCTACTGATGAGATTACTTTTGCAACTGCTAAATTAATTAAAATGCTAAATATACCGGTAGTATGTGTTTTATTGAAGGGTTCTCACCTGGCTTTTCCGCGTTGGGCTCGCTTTAGTAGGAAAGGTAAAATATCTTCTTCCTATAAATTAGTTCTGACACCAGAAAAGATTCAAAGATTATCGTTTCAGGAGATTTATAGTGAAATTTCAAAAAATCTATATTATCGGGAATATGATTATCAGAGAACTGCCATGAATTTATATCAGGGGAAAAATCTTGCAGAGAAGCTAGAATTATTTTTATTTTTATGTCCCCAGTGTCATCAGATAGGTTCTCTTGTTTCTAGAGATGATACTCTGTATTGTCAGAATTGTGGTTATAAGGTTAGATATAATCAATATGGGTTTCTAACTTCTGAAAAAAAACCACTTTATTTTGATAATCCTGATAGCTGGAACCAGTGGCAAATAGGTTGGATAGAAGATTTTTTGCATAGGTTTATCCTTGAACCTAATAGAAAAGCCGAAATTTTGCAGGACAAAGGAGTAAATGTTACCAGGATTGTGAAACAAAAAAGTCTAAAAAAAATGAAAAATTGTATATTACAATTGACAGTTAAGAAGCTTATTCTAAAAACAGGTATGATGGAACCATTACTATTTGAGGTAAGCTCTCTGAAAGGCCTTAATGTTCAGTACAATAATCAGTTTGAATTTTATTATCAGGATGAATTATATAAGATTAATTTTGACAGCCCCTCGATTTCAGCTTATAAATGGTATAAAATATTAAAATTAATACAAAATATTAATTCTTGAAAAAGATTATTGTTTGTTAAGATTGAGAAAATAAGAAAAAGGCAGTTGAAAAAATATGAATCAAAATTGGGTAATGATAATAGATTTTTTGTGGCTATCGCTATTTATAGGTATTGGTATTTTTTTGAAGCGAAAAGTATACTTTTTTCGTAAGTATCTTTTTCCTACTGCAATTATTGCCGGATTCATCGGTTTATTACTAGGACCGGAAATTCTTAATTTCGTGCACCTGAATAGTGAACGATTAGGCAGTTTGGTCTATCATCTTATGGCTATTGGATTTATTGCTATCGCTTTAAAAAAAAGAGAGCCTATTCAAAGTCGGAATATCTTTAATTCAGGTGTCTATATTGTAAGTATTTATGTAGTCCAGGGTATTGTAGGTTTTCTGCTTTCTCTTCTTTTGGTAAATACATTTTTTCCAAATTTATTTCCGGCATTTGGTTTATTATTACCTTTAGGATTTGGACAGGGTCCCGGACAGGCTTATGCCATTGGAAGTCAATGGGAAGAAATAGGATTTTTCCAGGGTGGGAATATTGGCCTTTCAATTGCCACTATTGGTTTTCTTTGGGCGTGTATTGTAGGGGTTATTCTGATGAACTACTTAATAAAAAAGAATATTTTCAAGATAAATATGAATAAGGATAATTCTTCTAAAGGAAAAATTCATGAAGAAATGGATTCAGGAGAATTACCTTTGGCAGCCTCATTAGATGATATCTCTATTCAGCTTTTTTTAATAGGAGTTGTATATTTGGCTACCTATCTAACCTTACTGGGATTAAATAAGATATTACTCCCGTTGGGGACTTTCGGAGAAACCCTTGCTCAGCTTTTGTGGGGATTTCATTTTATTATAGGGACTATTTTTGCCATTCTATTGAGAGTAGGGTTTAACACCTTTAAAAAAATGAAAATAATGACACATGAATATCCTAATAATTATTTGTTACAAAGAATCGCAGGTGGTTCTTTTGACTTTATGATTGCCGCAGCTATTACTGCTATTTCACTTAAAACACTGAGACATTATTTGATTCCTACCCTAATAATTACTTCTGCCGGAGGTATTATCACAATTTTATTTATACTTTGGATGACCAGACGAGTTTTTAAAGAAGATATCTTTGAAAATATCCTGGCTTTTTATGGTACTTATACTGGTACTATTTCGACTGGAATGGCCTTACTAAAAGAGATTGACCCTGGTTTTCATTCACGGGCATCAGAGAATATAGTACTTGGTAGTGGCGTTGCCCTTTTGTTTGGCTTTCCTCTTTTAATGATATTAAATATTCCAATTTTTGGCTACGTTAGCAATCAACCTTTTATGTATTTGGTTGCATTACTAGCATTTTTTATTTATTTTGGTGTTTTATATTTCATTCTTTATAAGAATAAACCGAAATAATAAATTCAATACATCTTACTCTTTTGACATCGACGATAGGATATAACATAATATAATTATTAAATTTATGGTTATAAATAAGGATAATGAAAGATGTCAACTGTTATTGTTATCGGGGCAATTAACCTGGATTCTTTTGTTTATCTTCCTCATTATCCTATTGAAGGAAAAAATCTTCGTGCCAGGGATTTTAGGTTTTGTCTGGGTGGGCATGGAGCCAATCAGGCAGTTGCTTTAAATAATCTAAAGGTAAATAGTTTGTTGTTGGGTAAGGTTGGTAATGATTTTGCCGGAGATTATATTTTATCTCTTTTAAAAAGATACAAAGTAAATACTGAATATATTTTTAAGAATAACATAGGGAAAACCGGTGTTTGCTCCATCCTGGTTAGCCCTAATGGGGAAAACACTATTATTGGATTCCCAGCGGTAAATCGTATGGTCCTTCCTGATTTTCTAGTACGTTTTGGACCTGTTTTTGAATTGGCTGACTGGCTAGCTATTTCCCTGGAATATCTAACTGATACAGTTCTTTCTGCCCTTAAGTTAGCCAAAAAATATGGCTTAAAGACAATATTGGACCCATCTCCTGTAATTGATTTACCGGGGAAAGATTTCTGGCACCTTGTGGACTATGTTTTACCAAACCAAAGGGAACTGAAAGCCTTAACCGGAGAAGATGAGATTTTGCAGGGTGCCAATGTTCTTAAAGGTTGGGGAGCAAAAGAAATCATTGTTAAACAGGGCGCCGCAGGCAGCAGTTTTTTATATCAACATAATTTGATAAACATTCCTGCATTTGCTACCAGAAACATTGTAGACACTACTGGTGCAGGAGATTCGTTTAATGCTGCTTTTATTTATGGTATGATACAGAACGGGTCTATCCCGAGGTCAATTCAAATAGCTAATTTAGTTGCCTCTTATACAGTCCAGAATCGGGGTACCTGTGAATCCTTTCCCGACAGAAGAGATATTGATTGGAATCAGCTGGACAAGAGGAAGAATGATCTTTTGTTTTAAATAATTACTATTTAAAGCAGGATAATTAATGAATATTTTGTTAGAATGGAGTAAGGAGAGTTGCATATATGTTAGAAAGATGTATTTTTTGTCAAATTATCAACAAGGAAAAGCAAGCTCATATTGTTTATGAGGATGATGAATGTCTTGCATTTTTAGATGCCTTTCCGGTTAATGAAGGCCACACACTAGTAGTTCCACGGAAACACTATGAAAACATTTATGATATTCCGGAAGATACCCTAGCTCATATTATGATTGTTAGCAAAAAGCTGGTAATGGATTACCGTCAAATTTTTGATTCTATCGGGTTAAATATTGTCCAGTCTAACGGTTCGGCTGCTAAGCAGACTGTTTTTCATTTTCATTTGCATTTAATCCCGCGTTATCAGAATGATGGTCTGGCTTTATTTAGGCATCACTTTGCTCGAACTGGTTATAATCTGGCAGATACCTATCAGAAGATTGCTGAATTTCAAAAAAAATAAAGGCTTATTTTAAATATTTTAATTAGGATTTTTATGTATTCATATTCAAAAACCATAGAGGAGATTATACAACAATATCCTTTTAAAAAAAAGGTTATAATCGTTCCCTCTTATGTAGATGGGAATGCCCTTAAAAAAACACTTTCCTGTCATGGGATTAATTCATTAAATTTTCATCACAACACACTTTTTGATATTGCCCGGCAGTTTGCCCTGGAAAATCTAATAAAAGATAAATTGAATATTCTGGATAACTCATTGGGAATTGTCCTTATTATGCAAATATTAAAGGATTTATCCAGCCAAAATGGTTTATCATATTTCCAGTTACCAATAGTTTCCACAGGTTTGTCAAAAACCGTTTTCCGCAGTATCAAAGAAATAAGAGCAGCCGGGTATGATTCAAAAAGCTGGTTATCGTTATTTACAAAAGAATCCGACAAATTAAAAGACCTTCACCGGATTATGATAGAATATGAACGACAGCTAAAGGACAGGAGATTGGTGGATGAAGCAAGCCTATATTCTCTGGCTACTGCTTCTAACCACCGGGAACAGGATACTATTTTTCTTGTCCCTTCAAATATTCAAATGAATACATTAGAACAGCTTTTTTATAATCAGATTCTTAGACCTGCTGCAAAGATTATTGAATTTCCCTGTCCTGAAGCAGTAATATCTCCTGCTTCTTTTCCCCTTGCTCAAATAAAAAAGCCAGAACAATATTCTGAGCATCGGATTCTTAATTTATTAAGTTACAATAAAAACACAGACACAAATTTGCCAAACCCGGATATTGAATTGCTCAGAACCCATGGTGAATATATTGAAGCCAGAGAAGTGCTGAGAATAATCCTGAAAGAAAATATGCCTTTCGGCAAAGTACAGATTCTTTATACCCAGCAGGAACCTTACTCACAATATTTTTATCAGTTATTAAATCTATCCAATGAGTTTTCCGGATTTTCGACTAAAAAAATCCCGGCAACTTTCCACAGTGGCATCCATATTAAAAACAGCCGCCCGGCTGCCCTCCTCTTTGATTTAATTGAATGGCTGAATGACAACTATAGCATAAAAAGACTTTTTTCCATTTTAAATAGCAGAAACATTGATCTACAATTACCAGAGCCTTTTACTGAAGAACAATTTGCCTTATTGTTAAGGAAATCACCTATTGGCTGGGGAAGAAAGAGATATATCTCGGGAATTCAACTGGCAATCAGGGAAATTGAGAAAAAATTAGAACAAGCATCTGATGACAGACTACAAGACTATCAGAATGAGATTAACCTTTACAAAATTATTGAAGGCTGGATTACTGAAATATTCAGCCTTCTTCCAGATGGAGGTTTTGATTCCAGAGCCTCTCTTGCCGTTTTAGCCGGTGGAATAAGGCAAATAGTCAATAAATTTTCGGTAGTTGAAAATAATTTTCCTGATGAGGAAGGCCTTCAGATAATTAATAAAAAATTGGATATGCTGGAAAAACAGGCAGAAGAAGAGATGCCTTATAGTGAAGCATTATCGATTATCAATGATATGCTGAGCAATGAACATATCTGCTCTTCAGAGTCATCTGCAGGTAAACTGCATATTGCCAGTTATAAAAAAGGTAATTGGCAGGACAGACCTTATACCTTTATTGTCGGTATGGATTCTCACAAGTTTCCGGGAATAACCAGTGAGGGTACTATATTTTTCGAAGCAGAAAAAACACCTTATCAGCATTTGTTGACAGATATGCAAAAAAATAAGATAGAGCAAATTAAACTACTTCACATTCTCTTGAACCTGGAAGGTAAAAAATACTTGTCTTTTTCCTGTTTTGATACATTGAATAATCAGGAACAGGCTCCTGCTTCATTGCTGTTGCAGTTGTATCGGTTTTCCCGTCAGAATTGGGAAGCCAGTTATGAAGAATTCTTTAATTCTTTGGGAGAAATGAAAAAGTTTATTCCTTCAAACAAGGCGGAATTTTTAGATGAAGGGGATATTTTCCTCTATTTTTCAAATAAAGAAAAGCAAGACATGCAATCATTTTTGCAGAAAAAATATAGTGATTTTGTGAAAGGAATATACGCTGATGGCCAAAGAAGAACAGGAGAGTTCAATTCCTATAACGGCAAAGTAAATATTTCAGCTAAAAAATTTGACCCCCGACAGAATCGGGGGATAGTTATATCAAGCTCTAAGCTGGAAAGGATTGCTATCTGCCCTTATCTTTATTTTTTAAATGATATATTAAAGGCAAAGAAACCGGAAGAAATGGAGTATGAACCTGTTCAGTGGATGAATCCTTTAGAAAGAGGTCTCCTGCTTCATCAGATATATGAAATCTTTTACCGAAGATTAATGGAGAAAGCACAGGGAGGATTGGACGCTCCTTCATTTTCCAAGCATTGGACAATGCTGGAGCAGATTGCCAATGAGAGCTTAGAGCAAAAGAGGCAATATCTGGCACCCCCCGGTGAACTGATA
The DNA here is from genome assembly GCA_964404675.1 of uncultured Atribacterota bacterium. GTDB lineage: Bacteria > Atribacterota > Phoenicimicrobiia > Phoenicimicrobiales > Stramentimicrobiaceae > CAZWUL01. The sequence continues at coordinate 6,757 of CAYOLB010000369.1, forward strand.
TATCAGGCTGAAAAAAGAGAAATAATAGAATCCTGTAAGATTTTTTTGACTGGTGAAGAAAAGTATTACAAAGGACAGATACCGCAGTATTTTGAACTGGCCTTTGGTACCAGAGACAATGAACACGAGGTCCTTGGTAAAGTCAGGTCAATTGAACTCACTTTGCCGGCAGGGGAAAAGATAAGCTTCCAGGGAAAAATAGACAGAATTGACCTGATGCCTGATGGCACTTATCGGATTATAGATTACAAGACAGGCGGCTCTGGGAATTATAAAAAAGGCAAACCCTTTCGCCATGGTGAACAGCTACAACATGCCCTTTATGCTGTTGCCTTAAAAAATATACTGGGAAAAAAGTATCCCGATAAAAAAGTTATTATTAGTGAATCAGGTTATTATTTTCCAACAGAATATGGTCGTGGAAATCTTGTTTTGTATAGACAGAAAGACCCAACTAAGGTGCTGGATATTGTTGAGATATTGTTGAATATTATCTCACAGGGAGTTTTTCCCATGACTCAAAAACCGGAGCACTTCATGTGTCGTGATTACCAGGATATAATGGAGCAGAATGAGGTCATCTCAGTTAACGGAAAAGCAGGGGAACAATATCAAGAGGAAACAGCTTTTGATAATCTCAGGAGGTTAAAGCAGTTTGAATAAAGAAAGTAACAGGACAATACTCAGTGACAAAGAAGCTAGACAGCAGATTATAACTGATTTAACACATAATTTCTTGGTCGAAGCAAGTGCCGGTTCAGGAAAGACTTCCAGCCTGGTAGGAAGGATGATTGCCCTTGTTCAGTCAGGCAATTATTCGATTGAACAGATTGTTGCTATTACCTTTACCAGGAAGGCAGCCATTGAAATGAAAGAACGTTTTCAGGAAAAGATTGAAAGCACCTTTCTGCAGTGCGAGGATAGCCATGAAAAACAGCTATTAGGCAAAGCCCTTTCTGAAATCGAGCAATGTTATATCGGAACTATCCATTCTTTCTGTGCCAGTCTTTTAAGGGAATTTCCCATTGAGGCAGGACTGGATCCTGCTTTTCAGGAGATGGATGAAATAGACAATGTCCTCTTCATGGAAAAGGCATGGGAAAATTATTTAAGCAACTTGAAGGTTTCAGATTCTGAAATTCTAAAAAACCTGGAAAGTGCTGGTATTGAAATTAGAGATTTAAAAGGATGTTATAAGCAGGTATGTTTCTATCCCGATACTGAAATCAGCTTTCATTGTAGTACTAACCCTAATTTAGACAAGGCTTGGAAAGAACTGGTATTATTTTGCAAGAAAGCTGATGAGTATATTGCAAAACCGGAAACTGAAAAAGGGTATGACAAGATACAGGAGGCAATTCAGCAGGTGCTTCGCCTGAAGGATTATTCGGCTTTTATGGAGAAAGATTATAACAAGATATCATTATTGGAAAATTTTGATAGGAATTTTTCCAACAGCGGCTATATTATCCTGAATCGCTGGCAGTCAAAAGAAATTGCCAAACAATTTAAAGAAAAAGTATTACCCAAGCTGAGAGATGAATATATCCAGCCTGTCTTAAGAGAATGGAGAGAATATTGTCATTACCATGTTTTTCAGTTTATCAAGCCGGCAGTAGAAAATTACCATAAATTCAGAGAAAAATATTCCATGCTCAATTTTCAGGATTTGTTAATAAAAGTAGCTGCTCTGTTACGAGATTATCCTCATGTAAGGGCTTATTTTCAGCAGAAATATCGCACATTGCTGGTAGATGAATTTCAGGATACTGATCCTGTTCAGGCAGAGATTATTTTTTATCTTACCGGGAGTGATATCAATGAAAAGCACTGGCAGAAATTAATACCTCGGCCAGGCTCTCTCTTTATTGTAGGTGACCCACAGCAGTCAATCTATCATTTTCGCAGAGCAGATATTGCAGTCTATAAGCAGGTCAAATCATTAATCAGAAATAGCAAAGGAAAGATAATTCAGCTCAATAGTAATTTCCGCTCACTAAAGTCTATCGGAGACTATCTTAATCCAGTTTTTCATGATTTATTCTCTGCCCAAGAAGGTCAGTTCCAGGCTAGCTATGCTCCCATGAATGCAGTCAGTGAAGATGAGGAAGGATATCTATCCGGAGTACGGCAATTGGTTATTAGCAAAGACAGATTAAAAGAAAATACTATCGAAAATGATGCCCGGGCAATTGCAAAGATTATCAAAGATTGGAAAAACCAAAAAAAGAAAATAGTTCGTAAAAAAGAAGAACTAGATTCTGGTAAAACTCCTGTAATAGACTACAGTGATGTTATGATATTAGTACGCTATAAAAAGGGTATGGACATCTATGCGCGGGTACTAAGTGATTTTTATATTCCCTGTACTGTATCCGGGGCTGCCTCAATCAAACAATCTCAGGGTATTCGTGAATTGCTGAAATTATTACGTTTGCTGAGAGACACTGAGAACCAGGTATTATTAATCGCTGTATTGCGGGGAATTTTCTATGGTTTTTCAGATGACGAACTCTACCAGTTCAAAGAATCAGGTGGAACTTTTGATATTTTTAGTGAAGTTCCCGATACGCTTCAGCAAAATCTCAGAGAAAGGTTTAATATAGCCTTTGAACAATCGAGATGCTATTATTACTGGAGTCGGCAGTTCTTACCAGTACATGCCTTGGAAAAAATAGTAAATTGTTCCGGGTTGCAACTGTCTGCCTGTATGGAAACAGAAACCATTGTCCAGGATAATGAACTTTATTTCTTACTGGAGTATTTGCGAAAATTGGAAATGGAACGTTTTTATACCTTTAGCGGGATGGTTGAAGAGATTGAGAGATTATGGGAATCAGATGTAGAAGAAGAATTTGACTTGAAGGCAGAAAGCAATACTGTCCGCATCATGAATTTACA
>CAYOLB010000370.1:0-2811 GCA_964404675.1 uncultured Atribacterota bacterium
GAATTGTGGGTGTTAAGACAAGATATAAAAGATAATCTTAAAGATTTTGAAATTTAGGAAAATTAAAATTATTCCATTTCTGGTCATTTCTGATTTAGCCGATGAAGACATGGATGATTCTTTTGATGTAAATTGTAATCCGGCACTTCAGAAGACGTTCCCGGTATTAAAGAAATTTATCTTTAGAGGCTGGATACAGAAATTTTTTAAATAAATTTATATAACAAATATCTTATAGGGATTTATATATGAGTAGATTAAAATCTAAAACCAAAACTGTAATCATTGAAAGCATAGAGGCGAGTTTTCACATTTGATATCTAGTTCTGAACCTTAACAAAACTAACGGTAAATCAAGTGGTTAGAATATAATTTAGATAGATATGCTATTCCCTTTTAGAAGATTTTTAAATTTATAGTAAAAATCAATAGATATTATAAGGATAAAGGAGGTTTGAAATTGATCAAAAATTATTTTTATCGAAAAAAAGTTTTTGGTTTCATCTCATTCATGTTGTTTTGTCTTCCTTTTTCATTATTACTCAGTTGCAATTCTACTATACCACAAAATCCATCTAATAATGATCGTGCATACCGTATTATCCTTGTTGAAATAGGAGAGTATCAGTATATTGATGATATTGGTTCGGGCATACCTCCTCAGGAATTTGTTGATTCCATTCTAGACCAATGGAAATTTGGTAAACAGCAAAAAAGTTTTGATTCAGTAATTTATCTTTATAATGAAGAAGCTACAAAGACCAATATATTGAATCGCATCAATACAGAACTTTCTAATGCTGAAGAGGATGATGTATCCTATTTCTTTTTTGGTGGGCATGGTGGATTTAAAAATGGAGAATCCTATTTGTGTCCTTATGATCATTTGCCTTCCAATATTAACTCTGGGATTACAGCAAGTGAATTAAAAAATATATTTGATTCTATTAAAGGAACCAAGATATTGATTTTTGATAGTTGCTATTGTGGAGGGTTTATTGGTAAAGGGAATAATATTTTTATAGAAAACATTATTGATACATTTGATGTAAAAAAAGAGAATAAAACAACTATAATTGGTAATAATTATAAGATATTAGCATCATGTAGGTCTAGCGAGATATGCCAGACTTATAGTTATAATAATCTAATAAGTGGTGTTTTCACTTATGTATTTATCGAGGGAGCTAGTAACGGATTTCCTGCAGATTCAAACAGGGATTCCTCTATTGCTTTACACGAGATGTACAGCTATATAAAAAACCGAGTAGCAAGTTTGGGATATTCTCAGAAAATTCAAGTTTACCCAAAAAATGATGTCTTTTCTATAGTAGAGTATTAGAGTGAAGTATATATAAGCAAAATCAATATTTACTATGAGTAAGAAGAACAAACAAAGAAGATTTTATGAACAATACTTTAAGAGAGCAGGTATTAAAAAATGAAGAGAAACCTTTTTGTATTAATATTTATAATGAGTTTTTTAATAATTTTTTCAACTTCAAATATTGCTTTAGAGTCAATTAATGTTAATGATTATATCAAAGATAAATTTCCTTTGATGTTTAACCTGTATCTTGCTTCTCTGGGAGAACTTGATGAATTCGAGAAAGAGTTTATTGATTTACTCCAGGAGTTACCGGAAGATGAACAGAAGTATTATGCCCAGGAAGTCCATAAGTATGGTTTTTCGATGGAACTTCTTGATGAGGTTAGAAGTGCGAGGTTTGAAGTTTGGAGTGAATGGAAGGAAAGACTTCCACAAATGGATAGCAAATACTGGAGTTTGTTATTGCCAGATCATAAGGCAATACCTATTAAGTATAATGATGAACCAGTAGTTTTGGTTTCTTGTCTTTATTATGCTAATGTTGAGAACTATAAGCAGGATATTTTAATTATTTTTTACTCTCACGGTAGTAAGGCAGTCAACTTGAAAAAAGAATATAATTATGAAGCTGAATTGGCCTTAGCACTCTTCCTTATGGAGGAAAATAGGACAGAAATTATAGTAAGAGCTTATGAGAGAAAAAACGACATTTTTAAATTCATGGAAGAATGGGATATTCCTTTTAGAGACAAATCATTAGATGAAGGATCTCATGAAATAGTTAGCCATGATGTAAAATTTCGGGATATTTTTAATGATTGGCTCTGGTCCCAAGAATTACCTACTCAATTGGTGGGTGATTCACGAGGTGGGTTTGTTCGGATCGAAGATTTATTTTTACCAGATATTAGAATTACTAAAGAGGATTTTTTTATAAATTTTTGGGGATATAAAGAAATAAAAATATGGTAGGGAAAAGCCATGAGGTCAGGCTTCACAAGTTCACATTTTCCCTTAAACCCTGCTGATATGAAAATATATTTATGCGAATAAAAAATATAGGAGACGCTGAGGGAAGTCAGAGGTTAAATATTAATTAGATTGAGTGAAATCAAATTCAATAGAAGTTTATTTTGAATAAAAAAGAAGAGAAGTAGATTCTGTTATTGGCTCTAAATCCGGGTACCTGATTGATACCCCTTATTTTTTAGAAGAAATGCATAAACATTGGTTTTAACCGCAATAAAAAAGTCTAAAGAAAGACAATGAGTTCTATAATTGACAATATTTTTTGATTATTCACCTGGGAAAATATTTATAAATTTACCAATATGGGATTTGGAATGAAATTTTATTTGTTTTCTAAAATTGAGTTTGAAGTACCTGATTCAATTTCTTTAATTGAATGCTATTGTTACCAGAGTGATTTTTATTCCAGATATGATGTAATAGAAAATCGCAGAATTGAAGATGTGAATAAG
>CAYOLB010000371.1:0-11194 GCA_964404675.1 uncultured Atribacterota bacterium
TATGAATAGTCGACATCTTAGTAGACAGATAGTGATGCAAACCTTATACGAATGGGATTTTAAAAAATTAGAGGGAGAAGAGGTTTTAGCAATAGCAAACCGCAACATTAAAAAATTTGATGATAGCATTGATGACGAATTTGTTTCTCAGTTACTCAAAGGAATCATTGAAAAGAAAAAGGTTATTGATAAATTAATAAAGAAAGCTGCCCCAGAGTGGCCTTTAGAACAAATAGCTGGAGTAGATCGGAACATACTCCGGTTAGGAATTTACGAACTTCTTTTCCAGAATCCGGAAGAAGTTCCTCCTAAAGTAGCCATAAACGAAGCTATTGAATTAGCCAAAGCTTACGGAGGACAGTCTTCTGGTAAATTTGTTAACGGAGTAATGGGAACTATCTATCGAGAGATAGGAGAGCCTATGAAAGAAGATTAATCTAAAAAATGAGAAAAATACCCAACAATTTAGTTAAAAAGTTAGGAGTTAAATTTAAAAACATTAATTTGTTAAAAACTGCACTTACTCATCGTTCCTATCTAAATGAACATCGGGATAAAAAAATAGAACATAATGAAAGATTAGAATTTTTAGGAGATGCAGTATTAGAATTAGTAACCACCGAATATTTATTTTCCCACTTCAATAAGCCAGAAGGAGAATTAACAAATTTAAGAGCGGCTCTAGTTAAAGGTGAATCCTTAGCAAAAATAAGTAAGGGATTGAATATTGATGATTATCTTTTTTTAAGCAAAGGAGAAGAGAGAACCAATGGGCGTAATCATAATTATATTCTAGCTGATGCCTTAGAAGCTATAATAGGAGCAATTTATCTTGATCGAGGGGTTAAAGTTACTGAAAAATTCATTACCAAAAATATAATTAAGGAATTGCCTAATATAATAAAAAAACAGCTTTACCGTGATCCTAAAAGCCTTTTTCAAGAAAAAGCTCAAGAAAAATTAGGAATTACTCCTAACTATAAATTGATTGTTGCCAGTGGACCTGATCATAATAAACATTTTAAAGTGGGAGCTTATCTAGATTCATCTTTTGTAGCTGAAGGAAGGGGAAACAGCAAACAAGAAGCTCAGCAAGATGCTGCAGCAAAATCCTTAGAAATTAAAAAATGGGATTAGAATATTATAAATTTTAAATTTTATTTATGCCTAATCAAAATATAGAACATCTTGGACAATATGACGCAGGGATTTCTTATAAAAAAATAATTTTGAGCTTCTTGTTAGCAATTGTTATTATTTCTTTAGGCGTTATCTATTTTGTTCTTTCTCAGGCCACTATAGTACTTCTACCTAAAACGGAAATTAAAGAACTTTCTCTTGATTTAATTATAGATTCCCAAACAAATTCTATTGATTTTGAAAAAAATACGATCCACGGAATACTGTTAACTCAAGAAAATCAACAAACTACCCAATTTAAAAATATTCCTCCTAAGAGGATTGAAGAGAATGCTACCGGAAAAGTAACAATTCATAATGGATATACTAGAGCCCAGGGATTTAAAAAAGGAGAAATTTTAATTACTGCCGAAGGGAATCCACCCCAGAAAATAGCCCTTAAAGATAATTTCATTGTTTATCGTAATCAGACAAAAACTGTAGAAGCTTATGCAGTTGATAAAGGGATTGCAGGTCATATCCCCCCTTCTAAATTTGTTTTTGAAAAATATGATGATTTCATGAATAAGCATGTAGAAGTATCTAGCTCAGAAACTTTTAGTGGAGGAACAAGAACAGCGACTTTAATTACTGAAAATGATATAGAAGTTTCCCGCAACAAAATTTTTGAAGAAATAGTAAATAAAAATTTTGAAGAATTAAGAAAAAAAATCAGAGAAGGAGAAACATTATCTAATGAAAACTCTGTGCACACAACAACTGCTTTCCACTCAAATGTAGCTGCCCCTTTTGAATCAGATAATTTTGAGATAAACATGGCCGTTAAAACTACCGCTGCTATTTTTAAAGAGGATAATTTAATCTCACTGGTTGAAAATAAATTAAAAAATATGACCGGGGAAAATCAAGAATTTTTAGGTTATGAACCGGAAAGTCTTTCCTACAAAATCAAAAATATTTCTTCAGAGAACCAATCTGCGAATTTAGAAGTTAATATTAAGGGCAGATTTAGACCAAAGCTTTCCACAAAGATATTTAACAAGGATGAAATTAAAGGTTATAATAAAAGAGCGCTGGAGGCTCACTTCAAAAATTTTGAAGAATTAGAAGGAATTAACGCCAGTTTTTGGCCAAGTTTTCGCAAGACTGTTCCTGAAATGAATAGTCGAATTATAATTGAAGTAAAGAATTAAGAATAAAAAATGAGATTTTTCGTCCAATTAACTTCTAATATTCTAGTTTCTATAATAATCGCTTATTTAATACCAGGGATTGAATTCACAGGATATTGGTGGAAATTACTAATTATTGGCTTGATTTTAGGTATAATTAATTATTGCATTAGACCATTGCTAAAATTTTTTCTACCCCCTTTCCTTTTAATAACTTTGGGGGGTTTTACGGTAATTATTAATATTTCTTGTCTGGCTTTTTTAGCTTCAGCTTCAGCAAATTTAGCAATTTCTGGATTTTGGCCGGCTTTTTGGGGAATAGTAATATTTAGTTTAACTAATTACTCTATAAATACAATAATAGATTATAAAGATTAAAAAATGTTGGCTATTATAATAAATTTTTTTAATATTCTCTCTGCCGTTTTAATTATTATCTGTATTCTTATTCAAAACCGGGGAACTGGTCTTTCGGGAACTTTTGGAGGAGATTCTGAATCTTATTATACTCGACGAGGAATTGATAAAATATTATTGATAGTTACAATAATCCTCCTAATCATTTTTATCGCTTCCACTTTTTTAAGATCAGTCATTATTAATTAATTATTTTAATATGGAAAAAGAAGGCAATAAATTAACGAATAAAATTAATACTTTTCTAAAACTAACTTCTCTATTTTTTCAAAAGTTAGCTGAGTCTTTAACTTTAAAAGAAAGAATCTTAATAGTAAGTAGCCTTTTTATTTTTTTCGGAGCCTTAGCTTGGCATTCAATTAATTTTTATCTCAATAGCACAGAAATTGTACCAGCTAATGGGGGGACCTATATAGAAGGAATAATTGGGAAACCTGAATATTTAAATCCCGTATTAGCGAAAGGTAATGAAGCAGATGCAAGTTTAAGCGAAATTATTTATTCAGGACTGATGAAATATGACGAAGATAATCAGCTCGTTAACGATATAGCATCTGGCTGGGAAGTTAATGAAGAAAAACTACAATATACCATCAACCTAAAGGAAGATGTTTTTTTCCATGATGGAGAACCTCTTACAGCAGAAGATGTAATTTTTACCATTAACACTATTCAGAATCCTAGATACCAATCGCCTTTAAGGCTTAACTGGATAGGGGTTGAAGCAGAAGCCCGCGGAGAAAATCAAATAATTTTTACATTAAAAAAGCCTTTTGTCCCCTTTCTTCATAATTTAACTTTTGGAATTCTTCCGAAACACATTTGGCAGGATATAAAACCAGAAGAGTTTCCTCTTTCAGAATTTAATAGGGCGCCTATAGGTACCGGACCCTACTATTTCTATCGTTTAGAAAAAGATAGAGAAAGATCGGTTAGCCAAATTATTCTCAAAGCTAATTTAAAATATCATCTTAAGGTCCCTTATTTAAAAACTTTGCTTTTCAAATTTTATCCCAACGAAGAAACCGCTTTAACTGCCTTAAAGGAAAGAAAAATTTTAGCTATTAATGATTTAACCCACCATAGTTTTGAAGATATAGACAAAGAAAGAATTAAACTGTACCAAATTTTTCTCCCTCGCTATTATGCTGTTTTCTTTAATACTTACACCAGTGAAAATTTGGCCGACGATGATACTAGAAAGGCCCTGGCTTGGGCAACTTGTAAAGATGAAATAGTAGACGAAGTCCTTTATGGAAAAGGCAAAGCGGTAGATTCTCCTGTTTTAACCATACCAATGGATGGAGTAGAAGGATTTGATAAAAGAGGATGTTCTTCTGATAAAGCTAAAGAGATTCTAGAAAATGCCGGTTGGGAATTAAAAGATTACACTCCCGAAGAAAATCAAGAGAATAATGAAACAGATGCTAATAATTCAGACGAGGACAACGAAAGTAAAGATGAAAATCAAGAAGAAAATAATAGCAATGAAGGAAAAGAATCAGAAAATAAAAAAATATATTTTGATAAAGAAGACAATCCTTTAAAGATAACTCTCACAACTACAGACTATCCCGAGTTAATAAAAACAGCTGAAATTATAAAACAACAATGGGAAGAAGCGGGTATTTTAACCAATTTAGAAATTTTATCTATTGGAGATTTATTAAACAGCAAAATAGAAACAAGAGAATATGAAGCTCTTCTGTTTGGAGAAACTTTAAAGGTTGATCCGGACCCACGACCCTATTGGCATTCTGGAGAAAGGAAGAGCCCCGGCCAAAATTTGGCTAATTATAAAAATGAAGAAGTCGATACCCTTTTAGATAAAGGGAGACAGGAAACTAACGAAGAAGTCCGCGATCAAATTTACCGAGAATTCCAATTGATAATAAACAAGGAGATCCCTGCGATTTTCCTCTATTCTCCTTATTATCTCTTTCCAGTAGATAAATCAGTTCAAGGGATTAATTTAGAATCAATAGGTGCAACTTACAACCGTTATTCTGAAATAGTTAATTGGCATTTAGAAAATAAGAGAATCAAAAAATAAGAGAATAAAACATAAATTAAATTTAACAATTAGTGCCAGAACAAAATGAATAAAAAATATAAAAAAATAGATAATTACAATCTTAAAAAAATAATAGCCGAAACTCCTAATCAATTTGCCCAAGGTTTAAAAGTTGCTGGCAATATCGGCACAAGAAAAAAAACTGACTCAATTGTGGTTTGCGGAATGGGTGGCTCAGCCATGCCGGGTTATCTTTTACAAACAGTAGCCGATTCAAAAGTACCTGTTTTCATTAATAACGACTATAGAATATCTCCACCATTAACAAAAAATCCTCTGTTTTTTATCAGCTCCTTTTCTGGAAATACAGAAGAAACGCTAGAAGTTTATGCTAAAGCCAAAAAAAAATATAATGTTATTTGTTTTTCTAATGGAGGCTTGCTAACCAAAAGATGCCTGGCAGACAAAAATCCAAATATAAATTACGCAATAAAAGAAAAAAATTTTCAACCTCGCTGTGCTTTAGCAACCGCTTTTTCAGCTATGGCTAAAGTAGCTGAAAATTCAGGATTAATTGAACAAATAGAAAAACCTCTTAAGGAAGCTGCATCTTTTCTTAAAGGAGAAATAAAGCAAGAAATAGCAAAAAAAAGTGCTGAAATAGCCAAGAAAATAAAGAATAAAATTCCTATTTTTTACACCAGTTATGAATTAAGATATGTAGCAATGATAAGCAAAATAAAAATAAATGAAAATTCCAAAATGCCGGCTTTTTGGAATTATTACCCAGAGTTAAATCATAATGAATTCAACGGATATTTAAACGGGGATCCTGACTCTTTTACAATTATTTCTCTTCGGGATCCCGATACAAGCTCCCGCAATATCAAAAGGGAGAAGATAACTAATGAAATATTGACAAAAATGGGATATGATGTAATATGTATAAAAGCTAAGGGAAAAAACAAACTTGAAAAATCTTTTTACCTCTTAAATTATAGTGATTGGATTTCTTATTATTTAGCGCTTTCTATAAATCAAGACCCTACCCCCGTTGAAATGGTAGAAAAATTTAAAAAGAAACTTATTAAAAATTGATTCTTTTTATATTGATTTTTTGTTTTTTATTTTATTATTTTCTTTTCTCTTTTAAATTAAAAATTAATCCCTATTCTTTCATTCCAAAGACAATTTTAACCAATTTTTGAAAAGTAAATATTGCTTATTTATTTAGTGTCTCCAATAGTTTCCAGGCCGAGATGGTGAAACTGGCAGACACGCTAGCTTCAGAAGCTAGTGGACTTTTTGTCCTTGAGGGTTCAAATCCCTCTCTCGGCACAATAAATAAAAGTTTAATAAATCTTCATCTCTATTAAAAGGTTGAGAAAATTAAGCTAATAAAAATAAAAAACAAAAAAATTAATCCTAAATTTTAACAACCCAAAAATAATAATCTAAACAATTTTAAAGAAATAACTATTTAATCAAAATGATTCAAGCAAAAAAAAGAAACTCTAATGTCTCTAAGGGATATTATAGAAAAAGTTCGAGTTCCAGAAATTTTACTGCCACCAAAAGAGGAGGCAGAGAGAAAAGATATCGCGCTGGCGGTGTAAATTTAAAAAGTGAAAATAATAGAAACAATAGAAATATCGTAAAACCTGTTAAAGATAAACTGAGGATTATTCCTCTAGGAGGCTTAGAAGAAATTGGTCGCAATATGACAGTTTTTGAATACAATGACGATATAATTATAGTTGATATGGGAATGCAATTTCCAGATGAAGAAATGCCCGGGATTGACTATGTTATCCCTAACTCTCGCTATCTGAGAGATAAAACAGATAAAATTAGAGGGGTAATTATAACTCACGGACACCTTGATCATATTGGAGCAATCCCCCATCACATGAGGGTATTAGGAAATCCTCCAATTTACACAGGACGGATGACTAAAGCAATTATTGCTAAACGTCAAGAAGAATACAAAAATAATCCTAAGCTTAATATTAAATCTGTATTGCCAACTGAAAAAATAAAATTAGGAAGTTTTGAAATAGAATTTATACATGTTTGTCATTCTATACCAGATTCCTTAGGTCTAGCTATCACTACTCCGGCTGGAGTTATCTTCCATACGGGAGATTTTAAGTTTGATCAAAACCCAATTGGAGAAGAGCCTACTGATATTGGAGAAATTGCTCTTATAGCTAGAAAAGGGGTCTTGGCTCTTATGAGTGATTCAACCGATGCCGGGATACCAGGATTTACAATTTCAGAGAGTAAAGTTAGAGATTCTTTTGAAAAAATTATTCAAAATGCTGAGGGAAGAATCATTGCTGGAACTTTTTCTACTCTCTTAACCAGAATTCGCCACATGGTAGAAATAGCAGAAAAATATGGTCGCAAGGTAGCCGTTGATGGATTTAGTATGAAAAATACTGTCAATATCGCTCGAAAAATGGGTTACATTAAAGCAAAACCAGACACTTTTATAGATATCTCCCGGACAGGTGATTATCCTTTGAACAAAATTATTATCATGTGTACTGGTGCTCAAGGTGAAGGAAACGCTGTTCTTATGAGAATAGCTAACGGGGAACATCCTTATGTTAATCTAGTTCAAGGAGATACCATTATTTTTTCTTCCTCAGTAATTCCAGGTAATGAGCGAACCGTTCAAAAGGTAAAGGATGATTTATATAAAAAGGGAGTGAATGTTATTCATTATAAAATGATGGATGTTCATTCGGGAGGACATGGAAAAAGCGAAGATTTAAAATTAATGATCAACCTTGTAAAGCCTAAATATTTAATTCCCATTCACGGAAATCATTACATGCTAAGGCTTCATGGAAAATTAGCTAAAAACCTTGGTATGGCTGATGAAAATATACTTATTGGAGAAAATGGAAGAATTATGGAATTTAATAAAAAAGGAGAAGGTAAGCTAACAAATCTAAAAGTACCAGCTAATTATGTAATGGTTGATGGTTTAGGAGTCGGAGATATTGGTAATGTAGTCCTTAGGGAAAGAATGCAAATGTCACGAGACGGAATGTTTACTGTAATTGTAACCATTGATTCAAAGACTGGAGAACAAATAGGCAATGCTGATTTAATATCTCGTGGTTTTATTTATATGAAAAACAATCAAGAGCTTTTAAAACAAACTCGCCAAGTAATTAGAGATCTAATAATTCAAAAAACAGGAGGAGGACATGCTATTAATTGGGAGTACGTTCGCAATACTATCCGAGATGAAGTAGGACAATTCCTATTTAATAAAACTCAGCGAAGACCAATGGTCTTACCAGTTATAATTGAAGTCTAAATCCTTCCAAAATAAAGTTGACCCTTTCGTCATTTATTATATATACTTTTCAGAGATGCTTGAAAAGAAAAAAGACACAAAATCTTGCATGAGGCGCAAGATTTTGTGTCTGTATTTACAAAGTTCACATAGCCAGGGTGCATAGCTCAGTTAGGTAGAGCAGTTGGCTCTTAACCAATTGGTCGGGGGTTCAATTCCCTCTGCACCCACAGTGTTTAGGGTTTGCCTGATGAATATCAGGCACCCCGCGTATGCGGGGCAATTCCCTCTGCACCCACACACCATTATCAAAAGATAAAAAATAATAATACTTCAATGAAAAATCGTCTTTTTACTGGGATTCAACCAACAGGAGAGGGTAAGCTTCATATCGGAAATTACTTTGGCGTTATTAAAAATGCAGTTCAGCTCCAAAAAAAATATGACAGTTTTTTTTGTGTAGTTGATCTTCATGCTTTGACGGTAAAACGAGACAAGGGAACCTTCCAAAAAAACATTTTGGATATTGCTCGTCATTACTTAGCTTCAGGAATTAATCCTCAAAAATCTACAATTTTTGTTCAATCAACAATTAGTGAACATTCTGAGCTTTGCTGGTTACTTAATACTCTAACGAAAATAAGCGAATTAAAAAGAATGACTCAATTTAAAGAAAAAGCTTCATTGAATAAAAAGAATTTAAATATGGGACTTTTTAATTATCCGGTACTTATGGCAGCAGACATTTTACTTTATGATACCGCGGTAGTACCGGTAGGAGAAGACCAGAAACAACATCTTGAAATCACGAGAACTTTAGCTAAACGTTTCAACGAAAAGTATGCTCCAATTTTTAATGCTCCCCTGCCTATAATAAAAAAACACTCTCAAGGAAGCCGCATTATGAGTCTCAGTAATCCTCTTAAAAAAATGAGTAAATCGGCTGGGTCAGAATATGATTATCTTTCTCTGGTTGATAATCCAGAGAAAGAATCTCAAAAAATAATGAAAGCGACAACTGATTCCGGTAAAGAAATAAAAGCTAGCAAAGAAAGACCGGGGATAACTAATCTTCTAACAATCTATTCTTTATTAACTGAGATTAAAGTAGAAGAGATAGAAAAAAAATATGAGGGGAAACAATATTTTGAATTTAAAAAAGATTTAACAGAAATAGTCAAAAATTTCCTGGAAGATCACCAAAAAAAATTTAAAAAAATTAGTGACAGTCAAATAATCTCAATTTTAGAAAAAGGTTCTCAAAAAGCTAAAAAAATTGCTTCTCAAAAAATGGAGGAGGTAAAAAAAGCAATGGGTTTGAGATAAGAAAAAAAGATATTTATCCTAAGGCTTCAATATTAACTCCAAAATTCCAATCAATCTCTTTATAACCATTCAATAATTCTTTAAGGTATTTTTTTAATTCAAGATATTTTTCTTGAAATTTACTCTCAAATTTGATTGTTAAATAAGGACCATTTTGAGAATATCTAATCACAAGCATTGAATTCTCCATATCAAGACGAACTCCATCTCCTGCTCTCTCATCATCCACTATTTCAGCTTTGGGGAAATCATGACGTAATTGTTCAGCTATTCTTTGAACTAGTTTTACTTTTAAATTATCTGGGCAGCCTACTTTTATTTCAGGACTGGAGATATATTTAGGTAAAACAGCAATAGCTTTTGAAAGCGATTGATTTGTATTGGAAAGATAACTCAAAAGTCTTAAAGTAGCATAACAGCCGTCATCATGATTATAAAAATCTTCGGAGAAGAAGAAATGACCAGAGAGTTCTCCAATAAAAGCAGCTTTTACTTCCTGGTTCTTTTTCTTTAAAAAACCATGCCCGGTCCGCCACATAAAAGGCTCTCCTCCATATTTTTTTATTGTCTCTTCTACAACTTTAGAGCAAAGAGTATTATACATAATCTTGGAGCCGGGATGATTATTGAGAACATCAATAGAAAATAAAGCCAAGAGTACATCATTCCAAATAACATTCCCCTTCTCATCTACAACTCCGATTCTGTCTCCATCTGCATCATAAGAAAAACCAATATCTGCTTTTTCCTGTAAAACTTTTTGAGACAATCTATTGGCTACAACTTCTTCTGTTGGATCAGGCACTCCCAAAGGAAATGAACTATCTAATTTGCAGTTGCTTTCAATAACTTCACACCCCGCTTTTCTTAAAAGTTCCGGTACAATAGCTCCAGGAGTTGCACAGCTTGGATCCACGACAACTTTGAATTTCTTAAATTTTCCAAACCTATTAATTAAATCTTGAAAATAACCCTCATTAATATTTTTTTCCATTATTTTCCCTTTATTTTCACTCTCCGAATAATCTTCTTCTTCCATAATTTTTTTGATTTCTTCTAATTGCTCGGTTACCATGGCCTCAGAAAAACCGTTGGAGAATTTAAAACCATTATATTCTCCCGGATTATGTGAAGCGGTGACCATTCCTGCCCCCTCAGTTTTAAAATGATACTGGGCCCAATAAACCGTTCCCACCATAGTTAAGCCGATATCAATAACATCTAACCCAGTTGAAATAATACCTTTCGCCAAAGAATTTTTATATTCTTCACTAGTACTGCGCGAATCTCTGCCTACTACCACTTTTTTTACTCCCTTCCGAGACATAAAAGTTCCATAAGCTTTACCGAAATGTTCAGCTATTTCTGGATTTAAGTCCTTGCCAGCAATGCCACGGAAGTCATAACCTCTTAAAATTTCAGGGTTTATTTTCATGTTTAATACCTTAAATATTTAATATTTATTTTTTATATCTAGTATATTTCCCTATTCAAAAAATAAAATCCACTTTAGTGGGCAGTACAGGAGTCGAACCTATGACCTTCTGCACGTCAAGCAGACGCTCTAACCAACTGAGCTAACTGCCCCATAAATTATAAATTGAACTACTTAGAAAACTTACAATACTTTTCTTAATGAACAGACGCTCCCCGCCTGCCGGTAGGCAGGTAACTCACCCGAAGGGTGCCCAGCCTCTGGCTGGCAACTGAGCTAACTGCCCCATTGAACTACTTAGAAAACTTACAATACTTTTCTTAATGAGCAGACGCTCCCCGCCTGCCGGTAGGCAGGTAACTCACCCGAAGGGTGAC
>CAYOLB010000372.1:0-2472 GCA_964404675.1 uncultured Atribacterota bacterium
AACCATAAAGAAGGAATTATTTCTTTTATTTTTTGTTCACCTTGAGATATCGCCCATTTTATACTTTCATCTTTTAACCAGTTAAAAATACCCAAAATACTATTATGTATGGACTCTCCTCCCTGTAAAGAATTTATAGATTTTTCCAATTCTTTAGCAAGAGAAATCAACTTTTCAATATCTTCATTCTCTGTTATAAGTTTATCACTTATCGGCCACGGTAAGTCATCTCCAGTTAATGCAGTGTAAAGCAAGTCAATCCATAAAGGAATCAATACATCAAATTCATTATCGACCATAATAATATGGCTTTCACCGCCTACACCATAAAAAGTTAACTCTAGTTTTTTTTCTTCTCCAGGACTTAAATATGAATAGTTTTCTTTCCATCGGCCAAAGAAATAATCCCCGGGCGAATCTGCTGATATAAGATTATTATATTCTAAAATCTCTAATGAAAACCAAGGAGCAGATCCTAAGCCCCAAACTCCACCAGAGTAACTGGAAACAGTAATAGGAGCAATTACATTTCCTTCTTCAGTAAATTGCAAGTCATCCCCTTCATATTCTATAATATCCCCAGCTATTGGCTTGATATAAGCGCGAGCAAAGCTACTAAATTCATCTACTTCTATGGTTATACTTTCATTTATAAATTCTACTTCTCCTTCAAAAAGCATCCAGCCGTCTCCTTTATCATGCAGAATAAGAGTATCCTTTATATTCTTATTTGGCACGGCTGGAAAAGTTAGTTTAGCTTTAGTATTATTATTTATCCCCTTTGCTGTCTCTAAACTTACCTTATGAGTAGTACATACTTCCATCACTCCCTCGTCTAAGGGTTGACTAGGAACCACCGCTTCATATCTTAATATATTTTCCCCTTTATCTGTACTTGGTAATATTTCTATTCGGAAACCGGTGTCCTGTGAATTAAAAGTAACTCCCTCCTCTAAATTAAAAATAATTTCTTCTGAAAAAGTCTCTTCAGAAATTGGAATAATTGAATCACTGTTGTCAGATACGGGTGGAGTTACACCTCCTCCATCACCGCAACCAAAAAGAGAACAAAGGAAAATAAAAATAATATATAATACAACATACTTAAAGAATGTTTTAAAAACCATATCAAATACCTCCTAAACTAACTAATTTAGCACTCTAAACAGGTAAACCAAATTTATATTTAAAATATTTAAAATCGATTAATACCAATCTTTCCTTGTTTTTATCCCCATGTTTATTATTTGTGAATATCTTCCTTCAATAAACTTAATGCTTTGTTGACTCATAACCTGCACAATATCTTCTTGTCTGATTTCCCTACTGCTAAATTTTTCGGTAATCATAGCTTCTGATAAGTTCTCTTTAACCACTCTTATCGCCCAATATCTAAATTTTTAACATGCCGATTTATAAACCTTTCCAACTATTGCTTAGGTAAATAATACTTTACAATTAATTTTGGCCGGGGATTCGGGCTAGTATACTCTGAGGAATAATAAGTATAAGGAGACGAAGGACCACCTTGTAACATCACTCCATAATTATTAATTGACTTATTAACCCAACCTGCTACCAAATTAGTTATTTCCCAATAGTGAAATTCGTTTATCCCACATCCATATTCTTCAGTGTAAGTTGGATCTTCGGAAAAAGCAGGCTGATAATCCCAGGTAATCCCATATTCCTCCCATGGGCTATTTACTTGATGGGCTGAAACAGAGGTACAACTAAGTGAATTTACAGAGAACAGATAAAGCCCAAGTCTTGCCTCGATTATGACAGCATTATCGGGAACAGAGCTTACATCAAACTGTAAGTAGGAGCGATATCGTTTTTGTAAATATGCATCATCTCCAATTTCTAATTTTTCTTTTTCACCATAATTATTATCACGCAACCCACTATATACATAAGTATCTTTACCCTCCGTCGGACCTGGCTGAATCACCTTCTCTATTTCAACATTTGGAGCTGTACCACCTGAATTATCCGGTAAATTAAAATCAGGTAAACCCGTGCAACCAGAAAAATATAGCGGGATAGTTAAAATTAAAATGATAATTTTAATACTGAATATCTTTGACATTTTGCATCCTCCTAAATTTAAAATTTTATCGCACAACCTGCACAATATCTTCTTGTCTGATTTCCCTACTGCTGAACTTTTCGGTAATCATGGCTTCTGATAACTTCTCTTTAACTACCCTTACTGTTCCAGTAGCAATGATTGTTAACTCCCTATCTAGTATTTCATTGGTCTTGGGATCTCGGATGACCTCTCCTTCGCGGTAAATCCTGACCTTGTCTCCTACCTTGATAGTTGAGCTTTCTCCCAGATTAATATATACCTGGGTAATATTACCCGAGGAAGTAGACCTGACCTGCACAACATAACCTTCCAGGGGAGCAGACTCAATTCGGGCAATCTTTTCATCCATCTTTTCAACAAAAGATTCCACC
Organism: uncultured Atribacterota bacterium; assembly: GCA_964404675.1. Lineage (GTDB taxonomy): Bacteria > Atribacterota > Phoenicimicrobiia > Phoenicimicrobiales > Stramentimicrobiaceae > CAZWUL01. Next base: position 2,467 of record CAYOLB010000372.1, read on the forward strand.
ACATTA
>CAYOLB010000373.1:0-12495 GCA_964404675.1 uncultured Atribacterota bacterium
CACAGTAGTTAAGCCCTCCAGCGCCGATGGTACTGCAGTCTTTTCTGTGGGAGAGTAGGACACTGCCGGGAATCTTTTTATTTGGGGGAAAGTATGGGGCTTGAAATTGAAAAGAAAGATATAATTTATAAGACTGACAAAATAATTGATTGGATTAAAGAAAAAGTAATATTTGCAAAGAAAAAAGGCACTATATTTGGTTTAAGTGGAGGAATAGACTCTGCAGTAGTTGCCGCTTTATGTAAGAGGGCATTTCCTGATAATACAATGGCTTTAATTTTGCCCTGCGAAAGTAATAAATTAGATATTGAAGATTCATTAAAAGTAATTTACAAATATAAAATAATCTACAAAATTATTGATCTTACTTCAATTTATACCCAACTGCTATCCTTAATGAATACTGAAGGCAATAAAATGGCCAAAGCTAATATAAAACCCAGATTAAGAATGATAACACTCTATTATTATGCAAGCACATTAGATTATTTAGTTGTTGGAACAGGAAATAAAAGTGAATTGTCTATTGGTTATTTTACAAAGTATGGAGATGGTGGTGTAGATATTTTACCATTAGGTGAATGCTTAAAATATGAAGTGAGAGAGATGGCTGAATATTTATCTGTTCCAGAAAATATTATTAAAAAGGCACCAACGGCTGGTCTATGGGTAGACCAGACTGATGAAAATGAGATGGGATTTAGTTATAAAACTTTAGATACTTTTTTAAAAAATGGTGAATTAGAAAATAAACAATTAGAGAATAGAATATTGGAAATGAAAAGATTGAGCGAGCATAAAAGAACAAAACCACCAATTCCAAAATTTGATTAAGATTAATACAGTTATTAATATTGTAGACGATTATATAAAAATAAGTATTTGTATAAATGAATTGCCTTAAAACAACGCACTATCAATAAATTGCAACAAGTTTTTTTATATGCTAAAATAAAAAAAATTAATAAGTTACTAAGAGGTATTTTCATATGTCTGGACATTCTAAATGGAGTACAATAAAAAGAAAAAAAGGAAAAGCTGATGCCCAAAGAGGAAAACTTTTTGGGAAAATAAACCGCTTAATATCTGTTGCTGCTAGAAATGGTGGAGATCCTGATGCCAATGTAGAGCTTCGAAATGCAATTCAATTTGCCAAAGAAAATAATATGCCAAATGAAAATGTCGAAAGAGCTATCAAAAAAGGGACGGGAGAAATAGAAGGTGTATCTTATGAGGATGTAACCTATGAAGGTTATGGTCCTGGTGGGGTGGCTGTTTTAATAAAGGTGTTAACAGATAATCGAAACAGGACTGTTTCTGATATACGAAGAATTTTTACGAAAACTGGTGGAAATTTAGGTTCTAGTGGTTGTGTTGCTTGGATATTTTCCCGTAAGGCATATTTCTCTTTTGATAAGGGAAAAGTAGATCAGGATACAATTCTAGATATGGCACTTAATATTGGCGCAGAAGATATTGAAACAGATGATAAGAGTATAGAAGTAACCCTACCTCCAGAGGATTATGATAATTTTAAAAAATTATTGTCTGAAAATGGGATAGAATATGCCGTGGCAGAAATAACTATGATTCCTCAGACCACAGTCGATTTAGAAGGGAAAAAAGCAGAACAAATGCTTTCCCTGATGGAACAATTAGAAGATAATGATGATGTGCAAAATGTTTATGCTAATTTTAATATTGATGATAAAGTCATGGAAGGACTAGCAACTGAGTAGGGGAAAAACTTGATAATTATAGGCATTGATCCAGGTTTAAATAATACTGGATTTGGGTTGATAGAAATAAAAAAAGATAAAATAATAGCCATTGATTACGGCTCTATTACAAATAAAGTGAGTGATGGTTTTTCTTGTAAAATAATGAAAATCCACTCAACTATAAATGGTCTTATTAAAAAATATTCTCCTCATGAATTGGTACTTGAGGAGATATTTTTTAGCAAAAACACTAGAAGTGCTATCGATGTCGGGAAAGTATGTGGGGCTGTTGCTTTAACTGCTACATTAGCGGATATAAATGTATTTTTATATACTCCTTTACAGGTTAAGCAAGCAGTTGTTGGCTACGGTAGAGCTACAAAAAACCAGGTGCAGATAATGGTTAAAGTGCTATTGAATTTATCAGATATTCCACGACCTGACCATGCTGCTGATGCATTGGCAGTTGCTATTTGCCATATTCATTCCAGGCATTCTTATTAAAATATTTATGATATTTCTATTTAATTAGCTATAGAAAACTACCTTTTTAAGGTGGTACTTATTAAATAAAAGTTTTTTCAGTGAAGATATTGGTTGTATTATCTAGTGTAGTTTATCTGATGTCCTAATTATAGAGAATATTACATAAAAAATAATCAGGAAGAATTTTTTCAAGGAACAATATTAAACCATGATATCATTTTTAGATGGGACGATTGAATCAAAGGGAATTAATTCAATAGTAGTAAACGTAAGTGGAATCGGTTATTTAGTCTACGTTTCTTCAGTTGAAAAGTATGTAATTAGTCAAAACAAACAAAAAATATATACCTATTTGTACATTAGGGAGGATAGGGCGGTTTTGTATGGTTTTTTGAAAAGTGATGAGCGGGATTTTTTTAAGATGTTACTCGATACACCAGGTATTGGCCCAAAAGTAGCATTAAACATTCTTGCTTATATGGAACCAAGAAAATTTCAACAAGCCATTTTAGAAGAAGACTTAAATATAATAAGCAGCATTTCTGGTATTGGTAATAAGTTGGCAAAAAAAATTATATTAGAATTGAAAGAGAAGATAAAAGAATTTAAACTGACTGATACTATTATAGAAGGTATTCCAGAAAAACAAAGTTTTGCCTATGATGGCATTGAAGCACTTAAAACTTTGGGTTATCCTGAGAAAGAAGCAAAAAATCGCATTGCTTGGGCATTAAAAAAATTAAACAAGAATGAAACTGTTGAGCTTGAAGAATTGATTAGAAATGCATTAAATAAAGATACATAAAAAATGAAAAAATATTTACTTTAGTTATCAAATAAAAAGACTATAATTGTAGGGAACTCTTTGCACATTTTATAGATATTTTTTGTAAACAATTAGTATTGCTCTTTATAAAATAGTAATAGTTAATACCAGGTTTAGAAGATGGTTAAAAAAGAAGATTTAATTGAAAATGATTTAAAAGAAGAAGGCATTGAAGCTGAGGCAAATTTAAGACCAAATAAGTTATCACATTTTATTGGGCAAAAAAGTGTAAAGAATAATTTATCTGTCTATATCCAGGCCGCTCTGAAAAGAGATGAGCCAATTGACCATATTTTACTATATGGTCCTCCTGGTCTGGGCAAGACTACATTGGCAAATATTATTGCCCATGAAATGGGTGTAAATATTAAAATGACCTCAGGTCCAGTTATAGAAAGAGCAGGTGACCTTGCCGCTATCTTAACAAATCTCAAGGAAAAAGATATTCTGTTTATTGATGAGATACACAGACTTAACCGTTCAGTAGAAGAGATATTATACCCAGCCTTGGAAGATTTTGCTTTGGATATTCTAATAGGTAAAGGACCAAGCGCCAGATCAATTAGAATTGATTTACCAAAATTCACTCTTATTGGTGCTACAACCCGAACGGGACTAATTACCTCACCATTAAGAAGTAGATTTGGTGTAATTTTACGGGTCGGATATTATGAAGATGAAGAATTACAGAAAATTATTGCTCGCTCTGCTGTAATACTAAAAATAAAGATAGAAGAAAAAGCCTCTGAAGAAATTGCAAGAAGATCTAGAGGTACACCGAGAATTGCTAACCGCTTGCTTAAAAGGGTTCGAGATTATGCCCAAATTGAAGGAGAAGGTGTAATTAGTAAAGAAATTGCTGTTTTTGCTTTAAAAAATATGGGTATCGATAATCAAGGTTTATGCGAAATTGATAAGCGGTTATTATTGACAATATTAGATAAATTTAAAGGAGGTCCGGTAGGGTTAGGGACTTTGGCCGCTGCGATAAATGAGGATAAAGAGACTATATGTGATGTACATGAACCCTATCTTTTACAAAAAGGGTTTTTATCAAGGACGCCACAGGGTAGAAAAACTACAGAAATGACCTATAGCTACTTTTATCGAAAAAAATATCAACGGGAAGATAATATGAAGAAATGATAATTTATTGATTGAGAGGCGAAGTAGGTATGTTTAACACAAATATGGTAGCAAGAATCTTAATCATCACAGGCATTATAGTTGTTTTTATTGGCTTTGTTTTTTTAGTTATAGATAAAATTCCCACTACTTCATTTCGGTTGCCTGGCGATATTTTAATAAAGAAAAAAAATTTTATCTTTTACTTTCCATTAGGATTATGTATTCTAATAAGTATTATTTTAACCATTATATTTCGTATATTTCGGTAAGAATATTCTAAATTAATCAGAAAAAAATAATAAAATATTTAAAAAGGTAGTTCAGATGAACCAGAATATAAGATATATTTTTTATGACTTGAAAGAAAACAAAAAATTATTGATTAAAGGCATTATTACTTTAATCATATTTTTTTTCTTAAGCAATAATACAATACTAGCAAAAGTTCCGCTATTAAGAGTTGGTATTTTTTTAAACTATAAAGAAGTGGTATTAAAGTCTGAGAAGGGTATTAATATTTACGAAATTCCTTCCATGAAAACTATGCTGAGTCATCAGAGTGGTAACCCTCTAAAAGTAATTGCTACTCCCTTTGGAATAGAAATCGATGGTAAACAATTTAATACAGCTAAAAATATCAGAATTATTCCAGAGAGTGGAGGGTTAATTCAGGTTAATGGCTATAAATACAGGGGTGAAATTGAAATAATTTTTGAACATAATCTTTTAAACGTTATCAACATAATAGAAATAGAAAAATATCTTTATGGAGTATTAAAAAAAGAGATATCCCCTGAATGGCCGGATGAGGTTTTAAAGGCGCAGGCTATTGCTGCTAGAAGCTTTGCACTTTCTAATATGAATAAATTTGCCGATGAGGGGTATAACATTTGTGCTACCACTAATAGCCAGGCCTATGGTGGTGTAAATCATGAAGACCCTGCTACTAATAATGCAGTAAATGATACCCATGGAATAATCTTAACCTTTGAAGGTGAACCGATTAATGCAGTTTATCACTCAGATAGTGGTGGACATACTGAAAACAGTGAAGATGTGTGGGGTGGATTTATTCCTTATTTAAGAAGTGTTTCTTCTAATTATGAAGAAATCGTATCACCTCCAAATCACCAGTGGGGTTGTTCTTTTACTGAAGAAGAGCTACTTAAAAAACTTGCAAGTAATGGTTATCAGTTAAATAATATTCAAGATTTAGTTATAGCCGATAAGACAGAAGCTGGTAGGGTGCAATCTGTCGTTATTGTTGGTGATAATAACCAAAAGATAACATTTAAAACAAATGATTTTCGGCTTTTAATAGGCCCGACTATGATTAGAAGTTCACTATTTTCGGTTGACATAAATGGGAAAAAGACAGAGGAGAAAATGGTTAATTATGATAATCAAAGTATCTCTGAAGAAAGTACAGAACAAGGTTCAGCGCAAAAACCAGTAAGTGAAGTTCTAACTGAAGATAGAGATTTTAGTATTCCTGAACTAGTCGAGTTGTTAAATAGGTCAAAGGAAGAGTCTGTGCAGGAGAAAAAAAGTTTGCCGAAAGAAGAGAATTATATTAGTGATAATGGTACTGATAAGCTTGTATTTTCTTTCAGAGGAAAAGGAAACGGACATGGAGTTGGGCTTTCTCAATGGGGTGCCTATGGGATGGCTTCCCAGGGTTATTCATATGAAGATATTTTAAAATATTATTATCAGGGAGTCCAGTTAAAAAAAATATACTAATTTGGATTGAATAATTATCAAACTTGAGGTTGATGACATTAATGGATATTACACTTTTTGATTATGATTTGCCAGAAGGCTATATAGCACAGGAGCCACTAGAGAAAAGGGATCATAGTAAACTTATGATTCTTAATAAGAAAAGTGGGGATATTCAGCATAAAATATTTAATGAGATTATGGATTATTTTCAACCAGATGATTTGCTGGTTTTGAATAATAGCAAGGTATTGCCGGTTAGACTATATGGCCATAAAGAAAATACGGGTGGGAAAATTGAAGCCCTTTTAATAAAACCTATTACAGATTATCAATGGGAGGCATTAATAAAGCCAGGGAAAAGAGTACATTGTGGAACAAGGATAGTATTTTCAACAAAACTGGAAGCAGAAGTATTAGATAAAAATAGTGATAATGGCACTTACCTTCTTAACATGCAGGCAGATGGAGATTTCAATAAGATATTATCTGAAATTGGTAAAATGCCTACCCCTCCCTATATAAAAAAGCAGCTTGTCAAAAACTCATTTTATCAAACAGTCTATGCCTCTCAAGAAGGGTCAATTGCAGCTCCAACAGCTGGTTTTCATTTTACGGAACAACTATTGCAAAAAATTAAAGATAAAAAAGTGAAAATAATATTTTTGACATTACATATTGGAAGAGGAACTTTTGAACTAATAAGAACAGAACAGGTTGAAGAACATAAGATGAAGCCCGAATTCTATACAGTGACTACTGAAAATGCCCGAATCATAAATGATGCAATGGAAAACGGTCATAGAATTATAGGCGTGGGAACATCTGTCACTAGGGCTTTAGAATCTTCTATCAAAAATGGTAGAGTAGTAGAAGGAATGAATAGTACTGACTTATTTATTTATCCCGGTTTTAAATTCCAGGTTATAAATGCGTTACTAACTAATTTTCATCTTCCCAGATCATCTCCATTAATGTTGGCATCAGCTATGGCAGGAAGAGGAAATTTGTTAAAGGCTTACAGAGAAGCTATTCAAAAAAAATATCGTTTCTATAGTTTTGGAGATGCTATGTTTATTATTTAATTTAGGTTATAAAAACTGATTATAAGCAGAAAAGGTTATCTAAAAAATAAGATGTCATTTAAGTTCTCTATTAAAAAAACAACAGAAGAACCTGCTAATAAGGCCAGATTGGGTATGATTGAGACAAAACATAGTTTTATTGAAACACCTGTATTTATGCCAGTTGGGACTCAGGCTACTGTAAAAGGAATGCTTCCCAAGGAAATAAGTGATTTGGGATTTTCAATTATTCTTTGCAATGCATATCACTTATTTTTAAGGCCAGGGCACCAACTTATCTCTAAGGCGGGAGGACTGCATAGTTTTATGGGCTGGAATAAGTCTATATTGACAGATAGCGGGGGATTCCAGGTTTTTAGCCTAGGTAAGATAAATAAAGTAACCGATGAAGGTGTTACTTTTCAGTCTTATATTGATGGTTCCAGTCATTTTGTTGGTCCGAAAGAATCAATGGAAATACAAGTAGCCTTAGGTTCTGATATTGCCATGGCCTTTGACCAATGTGCTCCATATCCATCTTCTAAATGTGAAACACAATTTGCTGCAGAAAGAACATTACAATGGGCTAAACAATGCCAATCCTATCATTCTTCAGAAAATCAGACCTTGTTTGGAATTATCCAGGGAGGTGTCTTTCCTGATATTCGGAAGGAAAATGCACAAAAAATGGTAGAATTAAACTTTGCTGGATATGCAATAGGAGGATTGAGCGTAGGTGAACCAAGGCCAATGATGTATCAGTTGCTTGATGTAACAGTTCCTATTTTGCCAATTGAAAAACCCAGATATTTAATGGGCGTAGGAGAACCGCGTTCGATACTTGAAGGAGTCACAAGGGGAATAGATATGTTTGATTGTGTTTTGCCAACTAGAAATGGTAGAAACGGATGCCTTTTTACACATAATGGTAAAATTTCCATAACCAATTCAAAATATAAAAATGATTTTTCACCGATTGATTCACAATGTCAGTGTTATGCCTGTAAAAATTTTTCTAGGGCTTATTTAAGACATCTTTATATGGCCAACGAAATGCTTGCCCCTATTTTGGGTACAATTCATAATTTGTATTTTATGAATAATTTGATGCAGGAAATCCGAAAGGCAATTTCTGAGAACCGATTTAATGAATTTAAGAGAATATTTTTTGATAATTTTTCTTAAATTATTTATTCCTAAATTTATGCTGATAAATTTAATTATATTTTACTAATTTTAATTATTAAAATATTTGATAAAAAGTGATTAATTAGGTATAATTTAAAAGAATTTTTAAAAAGGAAGGTGTGAAGCAAATGGGTGGTATAGAACAATTTTTACCTTTGATTATTATATTTGCCATTTTTTATTTTATTTTAATTCGTCCACAACAACAAAGACAGAAAAAGCATAAAGAAATGCTTAATAGTCTAAAAGTTGGGGATAAGGTCATTACTATTGGTGGTATATATGGTATTATAAGAGAAATCAAGGGAGATGTATTTACTTTAGAAATTTCTAAAGATATCAAAATTAATACTACTAAAAATGCTATTGGTTCAAAAAGGGAAAAGTAACGTATATATTGATAAAATAGATAGAAGAATAGTAAGGCAGGTTTCCACCTGCCTTTCTTCTTGTTCAATGGCTACAAAATCATTGTAAATTTATTCGTTTTTATTTATTTGTTACTTTTCTAATAATTTTTTAAAGGAACATTTGATAAAAAATATTTTAACAAAATACAGAATTCAATTAATTGTTTTTTTTATGCCATTCTAGGTCTAAAACTAAGCTATTTTTTAAAGGAGTTGTATAAAATATGAATCAGTCAAGGATAATCAGGTTAGTAATTATTGTCTTGGTGGTTGGATTAGCAGCTTTTTATGCCTTTCCACTAGATAAAAATATTAATTTAGGTCTTGATTTACAGGGGGGTTCCCATATTGTATTAGAATGCATCGATACCCCTAATGCCCCGGTTGACAATGATGCAGTTAATCGAGTATTAGAGATTATTACCAATCGTATTAACCCTGAAGGTGTAAAAGAACCGATTATTCAACGTCAGGGCGAAAGAAGAATTCTGGTTCAGCTTCCCGGAATGGATGATCCCCAAGAGGCTGAAAGCCTAATTGGGAAAACCGCTTTGCTGGAATTTCAAGACGAAAATGGGGAAACCTTGTTAACAGGGGCTTATTTGAAAAATGCCAAAGCAGATTATGATCGTTTTGGTAGGCCTAATGTCATACTTGAATTCGATGAAGAGGGAGCAAAACTTTTTGAGCAAGCCACTATGGCAAATGTTGGTAAAGTTTTAAAAATTACCCTTGACGGACAGGAGATTTCAGCTCCTGTAGTACAGGAACCGATTTCTGGTGGAGAGGCTTCAATAGTTGGACAGTTTAGTGTAGAAGAAGCCCAGAGACTCGCTTTACTTTTAAGAAGTGGAGCTCTTCCGGTAGAAGTGCAGATTTTAGAAAATCGTTCAGTAGGTCCAACATTAGGTAAGGACTCAATAGATCGAGGTTTAAAGGCTGGAATGATAGGTTTATTACTAATCCTGGTATTTATGGTAATTTTCTATAAGGGATTTGGATTGGTTGCGGACTTAGCATTGGCAATTTGTTTGTTATTAGTTATGGGTGGACTGGCAATATTGAATGCGACCTTAACCTTACCAGGTATTGCTGGAATTATTTTGACAATAGGTATGGCAGTTGATGCCAATATTCTCATTTTTGAACGAATAAAAGAGGAATTACAGATGGAAAAAACATTTAGGGCTTCTATAGAGGCAGGTTTTTCTAAGGCTTTTAGGACAATATTGGATGCCAATGTTACTACACTGATTGCTGCAATAGCCCTTCTTTACTTTGGAACTGGACCAATTAGGGGATTTGCGGTAACTCTAAGTATCGGGATCGCAGTAAGTATGTTTACAGCCATAATCGTAACTAAACTAGTTCTGGAATTAGTGGGAAAACACTTTAAGAAAAATGCTTTAGTTTAAGATGAATGAATATTTAATAAACTAATTACTTTAATAATTTTGAAACAGTATTAATGATATTTTAAGAAATAATAAAGAGATATCAAAGAGAAGAATTCCTTTGAATATCATGACATTGCACATTGGAGGAAAATTCATGGAGATTATCAAAAATACGGATATTAAATTTGTTTCGAAGAGAAAAAGATTTTATCAGATTTCTGCTGCCATTATTCTAATCGGAATAATGTCATTGCTTTTTCAAGGGTTGAATTATGGAATTGACTTCGCCGGTGGAACTTTAATACAAATAGATTTTGAACAAAACGTATCTATAACCGATATCCGGGATGTTTTGAGTGAAATGAATTTAGCCAGTAGCACTATACAATCGTTATCTAATAACGAATTTGTAATTAGAACAGAACAAACTGCTCTTCAACAAAGAGAAGAGATATTAGATACCCTTAAAAACCGTATTGGTGAATTTGAAGTACTGAAAGTTGAAATGGTAGGTCCCGTTATCGGGGAATCTCTAAAGCGTCTGGCATTTTTTGCTATTATTTTTGCCTTTATAGGTATAATTATTTATATTACTGCTAGATTTGAATTTAAATATGCCATTACTTCTATTATTGCCTTAGCTCATGATGTGTTGATTGCCCTGGCAGTGCTTTCTGTATTACAAAAGGAAATATCAATACCTATTATTGCTGCAATATTAACCATTGTTGGTTATTCATTAAACAATACAATAGTTATTTTTGACAGGTTAAGGGAGAACATAAAAATAAAAAACCATTCTGCCTTGGAGGACACAATTAACCTGAGTATAAACCAATCCCTAAGCAGAACCATTAACACTGCTATTACTACTTTATTGCCTGTATTAGCTCTGTACTTTTTTGGTGGGACTTTATCTGATTTTGCTTTCGTATTATTGGTAGGAATTACAGTAGGAACTTATTCATCAATATGTATAGCAGGTCCATTGCTTCTAGAGATGAAAAGGAGAGCGAAAGTGTCTTTTGTTACACCATCAAAGGATGAAATAAGTAATAAAAGCAAAAAAGCAAAAAGCAAGAAGAAAAAATAAAAAAATTGATGTGTAATACTGTTTTTTAACAACATATTTAGCAGATTTGAAAAGAGGTTGAATAAAATCAAGTGGATTATTGCTAAAGAGGACAAAGAATTAAGGGATAACATAGCGCATCAATTTTCCCTAGATCCCATTATAGCCCAGCTATTAATTAACCGGGGCCTAAAAAGTACAAAAGATATCGATGATTTCCTTAATCCCAGATTGGATAATTTACTAGATCCTTTAAGCTTACAGGGGATGGTCAGAACCGTAGAAAGAATTAAGAAAGCTCTTACAACTCAGGAGAAAATATTAATTTACGGAGATTATGATGTTGATGGCATAACTAGTACGACTTTGTTATTTTCCGTCTTAACTAAATTTAGTTCTGATGTTTATTATTATATACCTGATCGCTTTGAAGAAGGATATGGTATTAGTCAGAAGGGAATACAGTTTGCTCTAAAATATCATATTTCATTGATTATTACTGTAGATTGCGGTATCACCTCACATCAAGAAATAAAACAACTTATTGATATGGGAATTGATACTATTGTTACAGATCATCATGAACCATTTAAAAATCTTCCAAAAGCGTATAGTATTATCAACCCAAAGAATTGTGATTACCCTTTTAAAGATTTAGCTGGTGTAGGTGTAGCTTTTAAATTGGTTCAAGCCTTGTATATATTGCTGGGGAAAGACCATACAACACTGTATGAGCATTTGGACTTAGTGGCACTTGGAACAATAGCAGATTCTATGCCAATTTTAGGTGAAAATAGAATTTTAGTGAAATATGGGATAAATATTTTAACTAATAGTAAGAAAAGGGGATTAAAAAAGTTAGTAGAGCATTTTCAAAATAATAACCCTTCTAATAATTTAACAGTTCGCGATATTAGTTTTAATTTGATACCAGTTCTGAATTCAACAGGGAGAATTGGTAACCCTAAACAGGCAGTCGACCTACTTTTAACAGATTCTTCTTACCGTGCAGATTATTTGGTTAATAAAATGTTAGAATTAAATGAAGAGCGAAAAGAAATAACTCAAAAAGTATTAAGCGAAGCTAGGACAATGGCTGCCAATAGCAAATTAAAAGATAATCATGGCGTATTAGTTTTAAGTTCTGATAAATGGCACCCGGGGATAATAGGTATTGTAGCCTCAAGGGTTATGGAAGAGAATTCTCAACCAGTTATAATAATCTCAATCAGTAATGGGATGGGGAAAGGTTCAGGTAGAAACCTGGGAGAGTTTGATTTTTCAAAGATTCTTTCCCAGTGTTCTGATTTGCTTGTTAAATATGGTGGACATCAATATGCGGCTGGCATTACTATTTTAGGAGATAAAATTGATAGATTTAGAGAAAGGATTAATCGTGTATTAGATGGTAATCAAAAAATAAATCAGTACAATGAACAAATCATTAATATTGATGCTTTGATTGAGCTTAATACCATGAA
>CAYOLB010000374.1:0-2413 GCA_964404675.1 uncultured Atribacterota bacterium
TTGTATTCCTTTGTATTATTTTTTACTCTTTCTTAGATGGCATGCTACATAATGTTCCTCACCTATATCAATTAATTCAGGTTCTTTCTCTTTGCAAATTGTTTCAGCATACTTGCATCTTGGATGAAAACGACAGCCTGAAGGAGGATTAAAAGGGCTTGGAACATCTCCTTCCAAAATAATCCTCTTTCTATCAATGGTAGGGTCAGCAATAGGAACAGCTGAAAGAAGTGCCTCGGTGTAGGGATGTTGAGGATTCTCGTATAATTCATTAGTAGCGGCTAACTCTACAATCTTACCTAAATACATTACTGCAACTCTATTAGAAATGTGTTTTACGATACTTAAATCATGAGCAATAAATAAATAAGTAAGATTAAATTTTTCCTGTAGACTCTCTAGTAAATTTATTATCTGAGCCTGGATAGAAACATCAAGCGCAGAAACAGGTTCGTCACAAATTACTAATTGTGGATTCAAAGCCAGAGCACGGGCTATTCCGATTCTTTGTCTCTGACCTCCACTAAATTCATGAGGATATCTTGTTACATGTCCTGTATTTAGACCTACCGTTTCTAATAATTCCTTAACCCTTTGTTCTTTTTCCTTTTTATTCTTTACAATCTTATGTATAACTAAGGATTCCCCTATTATATCTCCTACAGTCATTCGGGGATTTAGAGAACTAAAAGGATCCTGGAAAATTATCTGGATATTACTTCTTATTTTTCTTAACTCTTCTTTTCTTAATTCAAAGATATTTTTTTCTCCAAATTTTACTTCTCCTGCAGTGGGTTCTAAGAGTTTTATTATTGTTCTGCCTGCAGTAGTTTTACCACAGCCTGATTCTCCCACCAAACCTAACGTTTCCCCTTCTTTAATATCAAAACTTATTTCATCCACTGCCTGAACATATCCTATGATCTTAGATAATAATCCTCCTCTTACTGGAAAATATTTCTTTAGTTTTTTAACTCTAAGTAATAAATTGTCTTTCAATCCCTTGCCTCCAGTATTCCAAATCATGATTTAAATTCAATTTTTGTCTAAACCTGCTGTTTTTGACCAGAATTAAAAAGATGTGCTTTTTCTTTGTTATACTTCCAACAACGTACAATGTGGTTTCCTTCCATCTTTTCTAGCTTAGGTTCTTCCTTTTTACAAAGGTCTATAGCAAACTTACAACGAGGATGAAACTTGCATCCAGTAGGTAAATCTAACGGATCAGGAATTCCACCCTGAATAACTTCGAGTTTTTTCCCCACTTTATCTGTTACTCGGGGAATTGAATTTTGGAGTGCTATGGTATAAGGATGCTTCGGATTTTTAAATATAGTTTTTACATCAGCATATTCTAACACTTTACCAGCATAAACCACTACTACATCATGAGATACTTCAGCAATCACTCCTAAATCATGAGTTATCATTAAAACGGACATGCCGATTTCATCTTTCAATTTTTTTATGAGTTCCAAAATCTGGGCCTGGATAGTAACATCCAAAGCAGTTGTCGGCTCATCTGCAATTAATAAATCTGGATTACATGATAAAGCCATGGCAATCATCACTCTCTGTCTTTGCCCTCCGCTTAATTCATGTGGATATTCATGAATCCTACTTTCAGGAGAAGGTATGCTCACTAACTTTAGCATTTCAACGGTTTTCTTTAAGGCTTTTTCTTTATTTAATTTCTGATGTAACACAATTGCCTCTGAAATCTGATCACCAACAGTATAAACAGGGTTTAAGGAAGTCATAGGTTCCTGAAAAATCATGGAAATATCGTTCCCTCGAATCTTTCTCATCTGTTCAGGAGTTTTTTTTAGTAAATTTTCCCCTTTAAACCAAATTTCACCGCTAACAATTTTTCCCGGCGGTTGTTGTATTAATCTTAATATAGAAAGGGCAGTAACGCTTTTCCCACAGCCTGATTCTCCCACCATACCCAGTGTGTCCCCTTTTCTTATTGTAAAGTCAACACCATCCACCGATCTAACTACGCCATCGTCAGTATAAAAATAAGTTTTTAAATCCTTAACACTAAGCAATAAATTATTATTAGTCTCCAATTTTTATTCCATCTTTCATTTTTTACATTATAATTTATGATTTACTCTTCATTAATACTTTTTTCAAATGTTCCAAATTTTACTATCTTTTCATTTTCTATCATTATTTTACCCTTCGCAATAACATATTTTATTCGAAGAGTATCACCATCTAATACAACTAGATCTGCGTCTTTTTCAATCTCAATTTTCCCTTTTTCATACAATTTTAAATGTTGGGCAATATTGGTAGAGCTTACTCTAATTGCATCTTCAATAGACATTTTCTCTTCCTTAATTATATCAACAAAGGCCTCGTACAAAGAAGACACTGGGGAAACCAATATATCTATAATTTCACC